>CALLMA010000036.1 GCA_938008015.1 uncultured Celeribacter sp. | reverse complement strand
ACCCCCGCACGCTTTCCCCTGAAAACCCCTAAGAAAACAAAGCCAACGCGATATGGGTATATCTATGTCGCCAAAACTAAGAACAACGAATGGATATTAGAAAAACGTCCTGAAAAGGGGCTTCTTGGTGGCATGTTGGGCTGGCCCACAACACCATGGGCCGACAACTCAGAACACAGATTTCCTTTTGCCAATAATGACAATCAAAAATGGCAAGATATTGGACAAATCAAACATACCTTTACGCATTTTCATCTTATTTTGAATGTTTACACCCTTGAAGACGTTGAGCTAGAAAATGCAACTTATCACGTCGCACCTATCGACGGCTTTGATCCAAAAACCTTACCAACTTTAATGCGCAAAGCACTTCAGCAAGTTACAAAGGCGAATTGACCCTCATTTAATTGTAATATTTCTTCTTCGACATCTTCCCAATGCCTGGATTGAAACTATTGGTCGGATCGCAGCATTTATAGTGTTCTTGCAAATCTTGCTCTGCAAAATACATATGCCCAACATTATGCTCTGCGGGGTATTTTGCGCCCCTCTTATCTAAGAGCGCCAACATCTCCCGCTTCACTTCCCGCGCATCATATCCCTTTTTCACAATATAATCTTGATGCATCACATGGCACATAAAATGGCCATAATATAATTTATGAGAAAGTTTATGATCTAACTCCTCGGGCAATTTTTCGAGCCACTCACGATCATTACGCCTTAATGCAATATCTAAAGCGATAATATCTGAGACATCACGCTCATGCACCGTCTTATAGCGCATCGCAGCGCCGGCCGCTGCGAAACGATGAAGAGAGGCCAGTTTGTTTTCGCGCGGATCACACTCAAAATATTCCGCTTCCCCCTCATTACAGATTTGCTGCAAATATTCTCTTGTTTGCTCTATGGCCTCGCCTTTCACCTTTAAAAGCAAATGATGCTCGAAGCGATTTCGAAACTCTCTGATGCGTTTGGGCAGGACTTTAGGGTATAAATTCGCAAATACTTGTAAGATTTTATCGCTCAACCCATCCATGAAAGGAATTTTGCGCAGCCTCGCATCAATAGCGCCTTTCCAGGCAAAAAACTTAGGCAAATAGGGAGTTCCAAGTTTATCGATTAAAACCAAAATATCTTTGCCATATTTTTCCGTCAGATCGAAAGCATCGCGATGCATATACTCCGCACTTACCGGCAGCTGATCAAATGTCGTCAAAATATGTCGCCGAATTTGAGTCAGTTCATCTATAGAATTTGTGCCAATATAGAACATTTTCTCTTCAGAGCTTTTTTGGAAACTATCAAGGCGCACAGCAAAAACTGCAAGTTTTCCAGCACTTCCAGATGCTTCATAAAGCTTGCTTTTATCGGCATTAAAGCGCGCGGGCGTTTGAGCATGCACATTTCGAACAATTTGCGCATAATCCGTAGAACTGGCTTTGCGATCCCCAGATACAGGATTTAAATTGAAACGCCCCGTTTCTAGCGCCTCCAAAATATCCTCAGGCGTTTCCCCCAGCTCAATGCCTAAGTGATTAACCAACTCAAGTTGGCCATTATCATTAAGCTTCGCGTATAAAGCCATTTCGGTATAAACAGGCCCACGCTCAACCAACGACCCACCAGAGTTATTACAAACCCCGCCCACAATTGACGCGCCAATGCAAGACGAGCCAATCACAGAATGCGGTTCGCGGCCCAATGGATCCAAGAGTTTTTCCAAATCGAACAAACTTGCACCAGGAAAGCTAAGTATCTGCTTTCCTTCATGCAACGGGATTATTTTATTCATCCGCAAGGTGTTGATAACAACAACATCACGCTCATATATGCCAGAAGGCGTTGATCCTTCGGTGAGCCCCGTATTGGCGGCTTGCATTATGACGATCTTATCGCATTTCACGCAAAGCTCTAAAATGCGCCATAACTCAATTAACTTTAAAGGACGCACCACGCAGATTGCCGCCCCCTCCCCCGAGCGAAAACCTTTTCTAAAACGCTCCGTAGATCGAGAAGACGTGTGAACATGTTTGCGTCCGACAATCATTCGCAGTTCTGAAAAAAAATGCTTGTTATCCATAATAATTTGCTCTCAAACCGCCCGCGCCTCAGGGGCTATTCATTATTACATAGCTTCAAAAGATATCTATTGCCATTTCTAACACTGAAAAAGGACAACTTCACACAACGATCGTTATCCTCTAAGACATACCACAAAGAAGGCCGCTCATGGTTCGTATTTCCATTCACGATAAGCCTTGTAGCACAATAAATGGAGCGTTATTTGAAAAACATTTCCGTCTTAGGCGCCGGCGCTTTTGGAACAGCCTTAGCTATTTCAATCGCCAGATCAGGCCAAAACGTCTCTTTATGGGGGCGCAACGAAGAGCATTGCACAGAAATGTCTCTATCGAGAAAAAACACCTCGCGCTTAGGCGATATCGAATTTCCACCGAGCCTTTCGGTACACAGCACGCTAGATGCCGCTCATAATTCTGAGATCATTCTCCTTGCAATACCGATGCAACAACTCACTGTATTTTTAGAAGAAAATGCAAAATACCTGCAAAATAAAACGCTCGTTGCCTGCTGCAAAGGCATTGATTTAAAAACACAATTAGGGCCAGTTGGCGTGATTGAAAAAATCATCCCAAGTTCCAAAGCCGCAATGCTCTCTGGCCCTTCATTTGCAATTGATATCGCGAAAGCGCTGCCTACAGCTCTCACAGTCTCATGCAGTGATGAAAATGAAACCCAAAAATTGCAACAAGCCCTTTCGAACGACATCTTGCGCATTTATGCAAGCAACGATCCGCTAGGGGTGGAACTTGGGGGTGCATTAAAGAATGTGATCGCGATTGGCTGCGGATTAGCGATGGGGCACGGCTTTGGTGAGAGCGCGCGCGCGGCCTTGATCACGAGGGGGTTTGCTGAAATGAATCGCCTCGCAATCAAGCTTGGCGCACAAAGCGAGACCTTGGCAGGGCTTTCCGGATTTGGCGATCTTGTCCTCACTTGTACCTGTGAAAAATCCCGCAACTATAGCTTTGGCCTGAATTTTCAAAATGATACCACAGGCAGCGGGAAAACCGTTGAAGGCATTGCAACAGCACATGCCGCCGTGGAGCTGGCTCAATCAAAATCAGTTGAAATGCCAATTGCCCAAGCCATTTGCGATATTTTTGACAATAAGATAACCGTCCCAGAAGCCATGAACCGCCTTCTGACACGCCCCCTAGGAAAGGAATAAACCTTTGAAATATGCGATAATTTGCTACGATAAACCCAACCACTTGGATCTTCGCCTAAAAACGCGCGACGCGCATGTCGCTTATTTAAAAGCCTCCGAAATTCTATCACAAGCTGGCCCGTTTTTAAATGAAAACGATGAAATGTATGGCTCACTGCTGATCGTTGACGTTGATAATGTTGCAAAAGCACAAGAATTTGCCGCCAATGATCCATATGCTATCGCTGGATTGTTCGAAAAGGTAGATATTCGCGCTTGGAATAAGGTGATCTAAATGAACTATTGGCTTTTCAAATCCGAAGCGGAGGTTTGGTCTTGGGATCAGCAAGTCGCTAAAGGCGACGAAGGGGAAGAATGGGATGGCGTGCGCAATTACCAAGCGCGCAACAATATGCGCCAGATGAAAATTGGCGACCGCGGCTTTTTCTATCATTCCAGAGCAGAAAAAGAAGTCGTTGGGATTGTCGAAATCATTGCTGAGGCGCACCCAGATAGCACAATCGACGACACGCGCTGGGAATGTGTCGACATCAAAGCCATTCGTCCTTTTCAAACACCGGTGAGTTTAGCTATGTGCAAACAAGACGAACGATTGAAAGAGATGGTATTGGTTAATAACACACGATTATCAGTTCAGCCTGTCAGCGAAGCTGAGTGGAAAATCGTTTGTGACCTAGGGAATACAGATCCTTCTTGACGCCAAACAAAAAGCGCTTTGCTAGGCAAAGCGCTTTCAAACTGGATACAATATTTCAAGTTTATTTATACGGCCGCACTCTCCTCAATGCGCGCATGCACAAGCCCTGCCACACGGGCAAGATTAGAGCCATATGGCGTCCCCTGATCGCGGCATTTTCGCAATTCTTTAGCGGCTTCAGTCACTTCCTTATCGCCCGCAGATTTTGCAATGCCAGCCAAGAATTGTGCAATGTAATCAAGCGTATTCTCTGAGCTATCTGTCGTCAAAAGATCAGCAATGTGCACAAAATCATCTTGCAGTGCAACAGGATCCGGCGCAATGACCTCATTGGAGACAGGCACTAAAATAGAGGGGCGCACATCATCAGGAAGTGCTTGCAAAATCATTTGCTGAAATTGACCAAGATTAGCAACAGGTTTCTCAATAAAACCATCGGCACCAGCGGAGAGCGCAATCGTTTCATTAGAGCTATCGCCCGACATCCCTAAAACAACATCAACAGGGGGAACAGCCGCTGACAGATCGCTGATCAATTCGGCTCCAGGCCCATCCGGCAAGCCCATATCAACGATTACAATATTTGGACGGTAAACCTGCAAATGCTTTTGCGCTGAGACCAAGCTATCGGCGCGTCGAATGCGTGCACCAGATCTTAGGCATAGCAACCGCACAGCCTCTGAGGCAAATCTGCTGTCTTCAACGACGAGGACCGTCATTCCTAAAAGGGGGCGCTGCGGCGTTGGGTCTGGCCGTAGGGCGAATTGTTCGAATCGTTCTGTCATGTCACTTCTCCATCATATCCATGGCTCATTAAACTGCAGGAATGGTAAATCACCCGTTAACAGAGAATAAAAAAATTAACTTTTATTTCTAAGAAGAAAATAAGTATAGTTTTTGCAGCCGCGCGCCACGCTTATGAGAAGTCATCAAAATGATAAAAAAGATCAATCACATCGCCATTGCCGTTCCTGATTTGCAAGCGGCCATCCATCAATATGAGACGACCTTAGGGGGGAAGGTTAGCCCTATTATTGAAGAGGGTGAGCATGGTGTGATGCTGGCATTTGTGGAATTAGACAATAGCAAAATTGAATTATTGCATCCGCTCAGCGACGATAGCCCTATAGCGAAATTCTTGGAGAAGAACCCTCATGGAGGCATCCACCATATCTGCTATGAAGTGAATGATATTATGGCTGCTAAAGAACACCTCGAGAGAGAAGGCGCAAAAATTTTAGGTGACGGCACCCCTAAAATTGGCGCGCATGGAAAACGCGTATTGTTCTTACATCCAAAAGATTTCAACGGATGCCTTATTGAGCTTGAAGAGATTTAAGATTAGAATGCGCGCATATTAAAGCTTTTGGAGGCGATATGGCTATTACATCCGCGCTTGTACTTTACGCTGTTATTTGGTTCATGACACTTTTAGTGATGCTGCCGATTGGCTTGCGCACTCAAGGGGATGATAACGATGTTCTCCCAGGCACGCCGGCTGGCGCGCCAAGCAATTACAATCCGCGCAAAAAAGCTTTCCAAGTCACCATAATTGCCGCAATTCTCTGGGTTATCATCGCGGCAAATATATGGGCAGGTTGGTTCGATCTTGATATGATCGACTGGACCAAAACCCTGCCTGAAATTGCGCCTTAAAGCACGCCGTCATACTCTCTTTTACGCTCTATTTTCATGAAAATATGTGTGAAAGTTGCTGCGCCCAAAACGGGTATAAATAAGTTGATGAGTGGTATGGTCAGAGGGATCGCCATTAAGATCCCTGCCCCCCATACAACCGCAAGATTTCTGTGGTAAAGCTCTTTGCCTTTTTCTCGCCCTAATCTACGCATCGCGACCATTTGAAAATACTCACGCCCTAATAAAAAACCATTCGCCGCCAAAAAAATAAAGGGGGCAAAAACACTAAAGAAGAGTGCCGCGATCAGGGCGCCAAGATTGACAACGATCATCAACCCTAAAAACGATAGGCTATCTGCAATCAATACGCCCAACTTAGTTTTATGAGCCGGTTTTAGGTGAGGATAATGTTTATCTTCAACGGCTTCACAGACTTCATCCAAGAAAATCCCCGTGAAGACAGATGCCACAGGCACCATTAAAAACACAGACAACCCTAGCATGACAAAGAAAGATCCAAGCCCCAGGACGACATTAATTCCTGTAACGTCCCCTATAAGGGGCAATGTCAAACGATCGGGCAATACATAATCAAGAAGCCCCAACAAGGCGGCGCTCAGGGCGGCCAACAAGATAAAAGCGAGAGCACTCCCCTTCAAGACGACAAGCATGAAGCGCCGATCGGCGAGCTGCGAAAGAGCTTTGATAAAAGAAGAGATAATCACCATCAGAGATATGTTGTTAGTTGTTTCACATCAGGCCTTGCGCGATCTGGCACCGACATATCGCAACTCCCGATATGCACAAACCCTGCGATCTTTTCATGCTCTTCAAGCGCCAAAGCCCTCTTGCGAAACTCAGCATCATGCGAAATCCACCCAGAGATCCAATTAGCACCCCATCCCGCCGCCAAAGCCGCATTCACAAGTGATAAGCAAACAGCACCAGCAGAATAAACTTGCTCAATCTCTGGAATGGGGCTTTGAAGTTTTGGACTAGAAATCACAGCAACAGCAAAGGAACTGATCTCAAATTGCCGCTGTGCTTTCTCACGCTCGACCCCCGAAATTTCTCTTGCATCGCAAATGGCTTGCGCCTCGGAGGAGACCCGCGCGAGCGCCCCTTGATTGAGCACAATAAAGCGCCAGGGCGCCAAAGCCCCATGATCTGGGCATCTTGACGCACTGCTCAAAAGCGCTTCAATGGCGTGATCCTCTGGATAGGGTGCCGTTAACGCCCGAATAGGGCATGACCTGCGCTTATTCAAAAACTCTACGACAGCCTGATTTTCATGCGCCATTTTCTATCCTCTTGGTGTTTGTTTCTGTGAGCTCATATAAGCATTTATCAGCGATTTTTTAATAAAGCTTCCGCATAATTTATACTCTGGATAAAATT
>CALLMA010000035.1 GCA_938008015.1 uncultured Celeribacter sp. | reverse complement strand
CCGCTTTGCTCTGTCATATTATCGGCAGCCTCAAAGAGTGCTTTGGCCGCAGATCCTTGATCTTGGAGTGTGAGCAATGAGAGCAGTGCGAGGCGCAAAGAGCGGTTTCCAGAGCCCTGCGCATCTGGGACAAAGGCCCCCGCATCATGCGCAAGATACAGCCCTTCAAGAACATCCGCCAATTTATCGGAAAGGGCTTGCTTCATTATCCTTCTAGCGTCGTAAATTTTTTGCGGATCGGGGGTATGCCCGAGATCAACCAGCCTTTGCGCGAGCGCATCTTCCGTTGGAATATTTAAGATGAGCGCTCGGAAAGCTGGATCATAGTTTTCATCGCAAACAACTTTTTTAATCGCGTCAAGATATGTTGGATCAATGGCCGCCTCATTTAAGATCATATTGGTGAGGTTTTCATAGGCAAGCATTTGACCCATTTCAAATTTTTGGAATGGGTCTGTGTCATGCGCTAAAAGGAAGGCCCGCGTTTGTGCGCTTAACTCTCGCTCCAATATGATCGGTGCAGAAAACCCTCTTAAGATAGAGGCAATAGGCCGCCTCTCAAGCCCTGAGAATTCGACAGCCTTCTCAAAGTCATCAAGCTCAAAAATATGGCTTTTCTGGATTTCTTTTCCGCTGTCATCGAGCAAACCAATCTCAATAGGAATAAGCAAAGGTTCTTTATCATCTTGCTGTGGGGTTGGCGGGGTATATTGCTTAAACTCTAACTTAAATACACCCTTTTCAAAACTCTCCATAATCTGCACACGCGGCGTGCCCGCTTGAGAATACCATTTTGAAAACAAAGTAAGATCGCGCCCAGATACATCTTCGAAAACACAAAGCCAATCTTCAATCGTAACAGCTTGCCCATCAAAGCGCTCAAAATACAAATCGCACCCTTTATAGTAATCTTCATCACCCAAAATAGCACGCAGCATTCCAATAATTTCAGCCCCTTTTTCATAAACAGTCGCTGTATAAAAATTATTGATTTCTACGAAACTTTCCGGACGAACGGCATGAGCTAGGGGGCCATTATCTTCGCGAAACTGTCTTGCGCGGAGTGTTTGAACTTCTTCAATGCGTTTGACGGCATGTGAGCGCATATCCCCTGAAAACATTTGATCGCGGTAAACAGTAAGGCCCTCTTTTAGGCAGAGCTGAAACCAATCCCGACATGTTATGCGATTGCCCGTCCAATTATGGAAATATTCATGAGCCACGATAGATTCAACTCGCTCAAACACCGCATCCGTTGATGTTTCTTGCGAGGCTAAAACACAAGAAGAATTAAAAATGTTTAAACCTTTATTTTCCATCGCCCCCATATTGAAATCATCAACGGCAACAATATTAAAAATATCAAGATCATACTCGCGCCCGTAAACTTCTTCATCCCAACGCATAGAATCTTTTAGAGCCTTCATACCGAAAGCACATTTATTCTCATCGCCCTTGCGCACCCAAATATTGAGCTCAACATCTTTTCCGGACTTCGTTTCAAATCGATCAGGATGATTGATCAGATCCCCCGCAACAAGCGCAAAAAGATAGGCGGGCTTTGGCCAAGGATCATGCCACTCCGCCCAGCCCTCTCCAGATGCAATTGGATTGCCATTTGAAAGCAAGACAGGCAAGTTCCCTTCAACACGAACAAAAAACGGCGCCAAAACATCGGGACGATCGGGATAATAGGTAATTTTCCGAAATCCTTCCGCTTCACATTGCGTACAATACATCCTATTGGACATATAAAGCCCTTCAAGGGCTGTATTCGTTTCAGGAGAGATTTCCACCTCACATTCCCAAAGGAAAGGCTGATTTGGAACATCAAGCTCCAGCCCCCCCTCCACCAGCCGTGGAGAAACGCGCTCACCATCGATTTTCGCCGAAATAAGGCCCAGCCCCTCACCATGAAGAAAGAAAGGCTTCGAGTTATCATTATGTTGAGGAATAAATTCTATTTTTGATGTCACCCGCGTTTTGAGCGGATCGAGGACAAAATGAAGAGAAACAGAGCCCACCTCATAACCGAAACTTTGATAATCTTTTAAATAGACTGTGTTATCTGTATTCTTCATGATTTTCGCCCGAATGACCTAAATTTATTCCATTTGATATTTCAAAGAAACTATACTTTTGCAGCCCCCTATTACAAATACAATCCTCATGCAGGGGCACTGAAAATGATCAATGTGTCATTTTTCTATAAAATACATCAAAATTAAAACAAAAACACAGTCAAATACATTAAACCGAATAATTCACACAATATTTAACCAATCTTTCGTTAAATTATGGCCAAATACCATTATTACTATTTAATCTTTTGTTAGATTTAGCTATATCTCGGCGAATAGAAAATGGAAAATGGTCTAACGTAGATTAATAAATAGTAGGTGAAGCTATGAAAAAGCCTGTTATAGGTATCATTGGAAACTCACATTTCATTGAGGGTGACTATCCCATGTTTGGTTGCGGCCAAATGGATATGCGTGCCATTGGTGTTGTCGCGAATTGCCTACCGCTTATTATTCCTGCCAATCCAACATATACATCCATTGATGCCCTTATCAGCACATGCGATGGCTTTCTATTTACGGGTGGTCGCCCGAATGTTCACCCTGAAGAATACGGCGAAGAAGTCACCGAAAAACATGGCCGTTTCGATCGCCACAGAGATAGCCTTACTTTGCCTCTTATTGAGCGATCTGTTGAAATTGGCCTTCCGATCTTTGGTATTTGCCGAGGTTTTCAAGAAATCAACGTCGCGATGGGTGGATCTTTATATCCTGAAATCAGAGAGTTGCCGGGGCGCATGAATCATAGAATGCCTCCTGATGGCACATTCGATGAGAAATTCGCACTAAGACATAATGTGACATTCTCTGAGAACGGATTTTATCACAATCTGATTGGCGAACAAACCGTGATGACAAACACGCTTCATGGCCAAGGCATCAAGCGCGCCGGCGATAATATTGTGATCGATGGCTATGCTGATGATGGCACGCCTGAAGCAATCTATATCAAAGATAGCCCAGGCTTTAATGTCGCCGTGCAATGGCACCCTGAATACCGCGCTTGTAAGGACCCAGTTTCACGCAAGCTCTTTACAGCCTTTGGCGAAGCCGCGCGTTCTTATTCAGTGAATAGATAAAAAAGCCTCCTCGATTAAAGAAGCTTTTCTAATTTATCTTGATTAAACTGTGTGTTGGGCTCCAGCTCAACACCATTTTTAGACATGCGAACCTCTACACCTGCTCCAACAAGCGCCGTTTTAAACGCATCTACTGGCGCGAAGTCTTTGCTCTGCATCGCCTGAGCACGCAACTGCGTTAAATGATCCGCATATGCATCTAAGTTGACCTTAACCTCATCCCATCCGCCTAAACGATCTGTCAATAAGCCAATTAATTGAGCTGATGCCAATAATTGCGCCGGATCTTCGATCTGGTGAAGCGCCGAAATCGCGCCCGCTGTATTCAAATCATCCGCCAAAGCCGCCAAGACTTTATCACAAGGAGAAGATGGAGCTACCCCTTTGGTCATTTTACGCCATTTCTTCAGCGTTGCTTGCGCTTGCGCGGCCTTCTCAGCCGTCCAATCCATTGGCTTGCGGTAATGCGTTTGCAAAAATACAAAACGAATGACTTCGCCAGGGATATCTTGATCAAGCAAATCACGCACTGTGAAAAAATTGCCCAAAGATTTAGACATCTTTTTGCCTTCCACTTGCAGCATTTCATTATGGAGCCAGTAATTCGCAAAACCTTCGCCATCATGTGCATGCCCTGATGCACAACAGCTTTGAGCAACTTCATTCTCATGATGCGGGAATGTAAGATCATTGCCGCCGGCGTGGATATCAAAGGTATCACCTAAAAGATCTTTCGCCATTGCAGAGCATTCAATATGCCAACCAGGGCGCCCTTTATCACCCCAAGGGCTTGGCCAACCGGGCTGATCCGCATTCGATGGCTTCCACAACACAAAATCCATTGGATCGCGTTTATTTTTGGCCACTTCAACGCGCGCACCTGCAATCATATCATCCACATCACGCCCTGAAAGAGCACCGTATTTAGGATAGGATTTGACCGAGAATAAAACATGCCCTGCCCCATCATCATAGGCGTGGCCTTTTTCAATCAAAACCTCGATCATATCGATCATTTGCTGGATGTAATGCGTAGCGCGTGGCATGTAATTTGGCTCAAGCGCCCCAAGCGAGCCCATATCGTCGAGATACCAACCGATTGTTTCATCGCAAATCTCAGTGATTGTTCTGCCGCTTTCAACAGCACGTTTGTTGATTTTATCATCAACATCCGTAAAGTTGCGCGCATAAGTCACATGATCCTTGCCGTAAACTTCACGCATCAAACGATAGAGCACATCAAAAACAACAACAGGGCGCGCATTTCCAATATGCGCGCGATCATAAACCGTTGGTCCACAAGCATAAATACGAATATTTTTGGCATCAATCGGGGTGAATACCTCTTTTTGCCGTGTTTTTGAGTTGGTCAAATGGATCAAGCGATCTGATTGTGCCATGAAAGCCTCACAAATATTCGTCATTTAAAATGAAAGAGGCAAGTCGCCTTGCCTCCTTTAATTGATTTCAGGGTGTCATGCGCGATTTATCCGCGCAACACACCCCCTGTCGCCCTTGCCACCTTCGCGATGACTTTTTCAGATAGCTCTTCAATATCTTTATCTTTGAGTGTCTTGCCTACGGGCTGCAAACGCACAGAAATCGCAAGAGACTTCTTATCTTCGCCAAGGCTTCCCCCGATAAACTCATCAAACACACGCACATTTTCAATGAGCGCCTTATCTGCGCCACCAGCGGCATTAACCACATCAAGCGCATTGACAGATTTATCAACCACAAAAGCGAAATCACGCTCGACGGCCTGCAAATCATTCGTGAAGAATGCTGATCTTGCGACTTTATTTCCACGCGGGAAAGGCGCTTGCTCAAGATAGATAGTAAAAGCAACGGCTGTGCCTTTAATCCCCATTTCTTTCAATGTTTTCGGATGTAGTTCGCCAAATTCTGCGAGCACTTTTTTCGGTCCTAAGCAGATCTTGCCTGAGCGCCCTGGGTGGAACCAAGGTGATGTCTGGCGCATGATCTGAGCTTTCGCAGGCGCACCAATGGCCGCGAGGATCGCTTCCGCATCTGCTTTCGCATCAAAAACGTCATAATTTCGGCGCGACCCATGCACGTTTTTCTGAGAATTTGCGCCAACAAGCAAACCTGCAAGCTGCACATGCTGTTCGCCCGGCTCACCTCCATGAAAAGCTGGGCCACATTCAAATAAGGACATATCAGCAAATCCGCGCGCTTGATTGCGTGCAGCACCTTGCAAAAGCCCAACCAAAAGATCAGGGCGCATATGGCTCATCTCTGATGAAATCGGGTTTTCAAGCTTTACAGCATCAGACCCGCCACCAAAGAGCGCTGCGGATTTTTGATCCACAAATGAATAAGTCACACATTCATTATAGCCAAGGCTTGCGGCTGTGGCGCGCGCACGCGCTTCGCGAATTTGCATCGGCGTTTTAATGACTTTAGCAACGCCAGCTGGACGTGATAATGGCTTTGGCTCTAACTTCGTTAAAGAAACAACACGTGCAACTTCTTCTACTAAATCAGCCTCTCCCATCACATCAGGGCGCCATGTCGGCACAGTCGCCATATCATTGGCATC
>CALLMA010000034.1 GCA_938008015.1 uncultured Celeribacter sp. | reverse complement strand
TGTTATTTATGTGGTCCACTTGGCCGCATCTCACTCAGGCCTTGGAAGTGATGAGCGCTTGGGGGTTTGAATATGTTACGGGTGGCTCATGGATAAAGCGCACAAAGAATTGGAAAGCAGGTTTTGGCACGGGCTATGTGATGAGATCAGCCTGCGAACCTTTCTTGATCGGAAAAATTGGCCGCCCTCGTATTCACTCAAAATCTGAGCGCAATATGATTGATGCGCCGATTGAAGATGTTGAGTGCGGTGAGTGTGATTTTGATTTTACGATTGAAGCCATAAGGCGCGAACATTCTCGCAAGCCTGATGAAATGCGCCAAATCATCGAACGCCTTTTGCCCAATGTCTTTTGCGCAGAGCTTTTTGCGCGCGAAGCATGGCTAGGACATGATGTTTGGGGCAATGAAATTGATAAGTTTGAAAGAATGACTAGCACGTTATGAAGCCAGAGAAACCTAAAATTGATTTTAGCGCTTGGCCGCATGAATATTTGCCCGTAGTCGAGTGTATAGGAGAGGCGCGAGCAATGCAGCTAACGCGCCTCATTCCTGGCATCAATTTAAGTATTCCAAAACTGGCTGCAAAAAGCAGTAGTAGCTATGCTTGGAATTATCTTCCGATTGAGTTGCAAGATTGTTTATTTCAGCATTTTCCGGGCGATCGGATTTATATTCCTTTTTTGCACAAACAAAAAGAGCGTGCGCTTCTTGATGGCATTGATGCGCTTGGCGCAAAAGGCGCAAGCGTGCAAGAAATTGCTATTCGCCTTGGTGTATCCGAGGAAACGGTTTATCATTATAGGCGCAACCGTAAACTAATTGGCCACAGCAAGCCAAAGCTCTTGATTGATATGAATCAGCTGGATCTTTTTGAATAGCGAAACATCTATTAGCGACAAAGCTAAGTCGGCCTAGCTAACATAAACCCCCTGTAAAGTTAGATTGAACCTAAATTAAATGAGGGTTCTATCATGAGTATTTTTGATAAGGCCATTGGTGGCGTTATTGGCAGTGTTGCTGAGGTTGCTGATCGGTTTATTCAAACGGATGCAGAAAAAGCAGAGTTTCAATTAAAGCTTGAGGAAATGCGCCAAAAGCCTGAGATGATGTTGCTTGAAGAGCGCATCAAGCAAGCGCAGCACCCAGATATGTTTGTCGCGGGCGCACGACCTGCAACGATATGGATCGGCAATATTGGCATTGCTTTTGCTGCCTTTATCGCGCCTTTGCTCAATTGGGTGGGGGTAATGTTCTCAGAAGGTGATTATACCCCTATCCAATCCCCAAGCTGGGAGGTTCTCTTTACCTTGGCGGGGCTTACGGGCTGGAACGCGATGATGCGCTCAAAAGACAAGGCCAACGGCGTGTCACGCAATAATTTGCGAGGTTCGCTATGAGTAAGCATCTTTCAAGAGAGCAAATTGAACGCGCTATTTTGCAAACAGCGCCGCCCGTGGCTCGCGCGCGCCTCTTTGAGCAACGCGTTGTGCTTTTTGGTCTTGTCGCACACCTTCCAGATGCGATGATTGAGGCAGAAATTGATACGCCCTTACGTGTTGCGCATTTTATCGCACAATTGGCGCATGAATCAGATGGGTTTTCCACAGTTGAAGAATACGCCTCTGGGCGCGCTTATGAAGGGCGAAAAGATTTAGGTAACACCGAAAAAGGCGATGGGGTACGGTTTAAGGGACGTGGCCCTATTCAATGCACGGGGCGCGATAATTACAGGCATTATGGCGAAAAGATGGGCGTTGATTTAATCCGAGAGCCAGAGCTTTTACTTAAGCCTTATTATGGCTCGCGGATGGCTGTTTTGTTCTGGCTGCGCCATGATTTAAACAAATATGCTGACCGCAATGACATTCGCATGATCACGAAGCGCATTAATGGTGGGCATAACGGCTTAGAAGACCGCATTAAATATTTTGGGTTTAGCTCTCAAGCTGTAGGTCTTCCGGCTGGTTTTAAAGGGCCCTTGAAACGTGGTGTTGCTGGTGTGGCGGTCAAATCTGTGCAGGCCCGTCTTAAAGATCGCGGCTATCGTGTCGGCGTGCTCGATGGCGATTTTGGTCCGCAAACAGAGCAAGCCTTGCGCCATTTTCAACGCGATCATGGCTTTGCGGCTTCTGGCAAAATCTATGTTGATGGCAAGGTTTGGCAAACTCTCTTTTTGTGAAGTGAAACTCAATTAAAGGCGATCAATGGCGCATAATGTTGAAAAAAGAAACCAGGCACGAAAGCTGTATATCTTTGAGCGTCAAAGTTTGGCGCTCATATCTGATATGCTTGGCGTCTCTGTGGCAACGCTTCGCAGGTGGAAAAACCTTGATGCAAAAGCGGGCGATGATTGGGATTTACCACGCGCCGCTAATATGATGGTTGGGCGTGGTCATGATGCGATCTTAGCGGAAGCTGTTGAGGGCTTTACGCTTATGTATCAAGCTGGCCTTAAAAACATTAATGAGGATAAAACTTTAAACGCAGAGGCGCGTGTTAAGTTAGCGGCTTCTCTTGCGGATAGTTTTGCAAAAATGATGGCAGCCGCTGGAAAGGCCTCACCCACTTTGAGCAAGCTGGCTGTGGCGCATGAAGTGATTTCTGAGCTGGCAAAATTTATCCACGCAAAAGGCCAAGACACACTCGCCTCACAAGCTTTTTTAGAGCTAATTGAGCCCTTTGGTGAGCATTTGGCAAAGGATGCAAAATGGAAATGACGCCAAAAGAGTTCTTAGCGCTCATCACAAAGGTCGCTGAGAGCTTCCGGAAGAAAATTGAACTTGAGGTTGAAGCCTTTGAGGTCGATGAAGAG
>CALLMA010000033.1 GCA_938008015.1 uncultured Celeribacter sp. | reverse complement strand
AAAATGATTTGCCGTATTTGATTATATTTTAAGCTATTTGAAAACTAAGGGGGATTTCCAGTAAAATCGTACATTACTTACAAATTTACACATTAAGTTGTAGTGGATTTCATAAAGAATACCTTTGCAAGGTCTTTTTTGTGAGTTGCGCAAAAATGTGAGCGCTACCAAGCTTCTCGAGATAAGAAACATTACATATGCGCCATTTCAAAAAGCCGACCGCGCGACTCACTGCTCAGTCACGCCGGCCCATTTGCTGCCGTCTGCTTTTAGGGCCTTTGGCAGCTTATTTGCGCGCCATTATCGGTGTTCATTGAGGCGCGGTAAAATTTGCACAAAGCTGCAAGGCTTGTGCCGCATATCAAGTTGCGGTTTCAAGATTTCGTACCATCCATCTTTGCAAGCACTGGTAGAACCTGGCAAAGCAAAAAGCAGTGTCCCATTTGCGATCCCCCCTGTTGCCCGCGATTGCACCGCGGATGTCCCAATTTTTTGCATCGAAACAAACGTAAACATAGAAGAAAAGGCATCGATCTCTTTTTCATAGACATCACGATGCGCTTCCACTGTAACATCGCGCCCCGTTAGACCCGTGCCTCCGGTGGAAATAATGACATCGACAGCACTATCGGCAACCCAATCCGATAAAATCTGCCGAATGGCATCTCGATCATCACGGGCAATCATGCGCCCTGCCAGCTTATGCCCCGCCTCATGGATCATCTCAACCAAAACCGCGCCCGAGCGATCCTCCTCCAATCCTCTTGTGTCTGAAACGGTTAGAACTGCGATATTGAGAGAGATAAATTCATTTTGAATGGCCGCTTTCATGATAAATCCTCATCTATGCTCTGACTTGCTGTAGCTTTTGTTTAATCTCAAGCAAATCCATCCAAGCATGGCGCTTTAACAAAGGATCACTCAAAAGTTTTTCGGGTCCAAACATCGGCATAACAGGAATGGCGTTAAACTCTGCCCATTTCCCTCGCAACCGCGATAAGCCCGCCTTATTGAGAAGCATCTGTGCGACTAAATTTCCATTGATGATAAGAGTTTTAGGTTGAACCAATTCTATATGGCGCAGCAGAAAGGGGCGTAAGATGTTTATTTCTACTTCAGTCAAATCACGGTTTTCAGGCGCGCGCCACGGCATTGCATACGTGAGATACACTGCTTCATCGGGGGAGGAGGCCGAGCGCGACAGACCAATTGCAGCAAGCATCGCATCTAACATCTCGCCGCGCCTTTCTGAGAAGGGGCGCGCGCTCATATCATCCGCCCGACTTGGCCCATCACCGACAATCATCACAGCAGCTTGGGCATTCCCGTCAGAAAAAACTGTATTTTGCGCCCCTTTTTTAAAGTCGCAGTATTCGAAATTGTCGAGCACCAGCTTCAAATCCTCAAGCGATTGCGCCTCTTGAGCGGCTTTCACTGAGAAGGCAACTGCATCGAATTTCTTTTGTGGTGCTGGGTTTTTATGGACAGAGGCAGAGGCTTTAGAGGCTTTAGAGGCTGCTTTTGGCGCAGAATGCGCTTTTGGTTCGCATTCATAGCGATTGATAGGCGCATCACAAATCGCTTCGCTGACGCCAAGTTCGACGTGCCACTCCAAGATACTATGCGCTTGCCAATAATCTAAATCTGTTTCCATAAATGTAAAATAGCCGCAAATCTGAGTAAGAACAATCAAATGATACAGCGACGTCAATCTTTTAAGCAAGAGAGCGGCGATCACGACGCCAAGCGAGATGAATCCTTGCTGTGTGAAGGGATAGCTTCTATACATTTTCGAGACTTTCAAAAATAAATCGAAAATATACTTTGGGCATATATCATGGAATTTAAACAAAAACATCTTCTTGGGATAGAGCCACTCTCACCATCAGAGATCACTTGTATTTTAGATTTGGCCGATAAATATGTGCAATTAAATCGTCAGGCGAATAAGCACAGCAACAGGCTTGTCAGCTTGACGCAAATCAACATGTTTTTTGAAAATTCAACACGCACACAAGCCTCTTTTGAAATAGCGGGAAAAAGGCTTGGCGCAGATGTTATGAATATGGCAATGCAAGCCAGCTCCATCAAAAAGGGCGAAACCCTCATTGATACGGCACTTACCTTAAACGCAATGCATCCAGACCTTTTGGTCGTCCGCCACCCGCATTCTGGCGCCGTGGATCTCCTTGCCCAAAAGGTTAATTGCGCCGTGCTAAACGCAGGCGACGGCAAGCATGAGCACCCGACGCAAGCGCTTCTCGATGCTCTCACCATTCGCCGCTCAAAAGGCCATATCAAAGGCTTAAACATCGCTATATGTGGCGATATTGCGCATAGTCGCGTGGCGCGCTCAAATATTTTACTCTTGCGCAAGATGGGCAATAATATCCGCCTTATCGGCCCGCCTACTCTCGTTCCGCAGGGATTTTCGCAATATGGGTGTGAGATTTATGATGACATGCGCGCAGGCCTGAAGGACGTAGATGTTGTTATGATGTTGCGCTTGCAGCGCGAGCGCATGGATGGTGGTTTTATTCCTTCAGAAAGAGAATATTATCATCGTTATGGCTTAAATACCGAAAAACTCGCCTATGCTAAAGAAGATGCCATTGTCATGCATCCTGGGCCGATGAATCGCGGCGTCGAAATCGACGGCACGATCGCCGATGATATCAATCGTTCTGTCATACAAGAGCAAGTCGAAATGGGCGTTGCTGTTCGGATGGCCGCGATGGATCTTTTGGCACAAAATTTGCAAAAATCGCGTCTGCAAAATCCCGATTCTACGAATAAAAAGGGTGTTCTCGTATGACATCTCACTTCGACTATCCGCATGAAACATCGAATGAAATATGGCTTTTCACCCATGCAGCCTCGGTAGAAGGCTTGAGATCTTTATCTCCAAAAGAGCTAAAATCACTTCTCGGCACAAGCCGCGATATTGATATTCATCACATCGCGATCTTCGACGCTTCAGATATTAAAGAGTATGGGCTCGCGCATTACCTCACCGAAGCACATGGGTATGACGTCCCGAAGGAAGATGGCGCCGAGTTAGATGCTCTTACAGGTACAATTGTTATCATTTTCTCAAAAGCTTTTGCGCCTATGGAGGCGGATAACGAAACCGGCTTCTCTCCAGATGAAGGCCTCACCTTCATTCGCCATTACCAAATGGCACAAAACTTCACCCCAAAAGACAAGCTGCAATCGCGCTCAGCACAGGGAGACCTCGCATTAGGAAAACCTGCCAAATCAGACGCACGCATATCGGGCATGGTCGCGACATTTGTTCTTCTGTTTCTCGCCTTATTTGTTACAATCTTCATTTGGATTGCATAATTCATTCCATTCTTGCTCTAACGCCGAGAGTCTCCTCATGACATTATTCATCAACGCAAAATTGATAGATCCAAAAAATCAAAGCTCTGACATTGGCTGGTTGCGGGTCGAAAATGGTGTAATCACCGCACGTGGTCTTAAAGATGCCCCGCAATGCGATGAGGTTGTTGATTGCGAAGGGCATTGCTTAGCCCCAGGGATCATCGATATTGGCGTCAAAATCCCTGAACCGGGCGAGCGTCATAAAGAGAGCTTCGCATCAGCGGGGAATGCCGCAGCCGCGGGCGGCGTCACAACCATGGTGACACGCCCCGATACGCTCAGCGCCATTGATACCCCCGAAACGCTAGAATTCGTGACGCGCCGCGCAACTTCCGATTCGATCGTTAAGGTCAAACACCTCTCCGCACTCACAAAGGAACGCGCAGGGGCTGAGATGGTTGAAATCGGGTTCATGAAAGATGCAGGGGCTGTCGCATTCACGGATTGCGATCATGTCGTACAAGATACAAAGGTGTTCATCCGCGCCTTAACATATGCCAAAGCTTGCGATGCGTTAGTGATCGGGCACCCGCAAGAGCCTATTCTCTCAGAAGGCGCATGCGCAACATCAAGCCCGAAAGCAACGCTCCAAGGCTTACCCGCCGTAAGCCCTATTGCCGAACGCATGGAAATCGATCGCACCCTTGCTTTAATCGAAATGACCAAAGCTTCTTATCACTTTGATCAAGTGACAACTGCGCGCGCTTTGCCTGCTTTAGAAAGAGCAAAAAACAATGGCAACGACATAACCGCCGGCGTCTCGATCCACCATCTCGTCTTAAATCAAGAAGATGTCGGAGACTATCGCACCTTCTTTAAAATCAAACCTCCCCTTCGCAGCGAAGACGATCGCCTCGCGATCATCAAGGCACTTGAGACGGGTCTGATTGACATCATCGCCTCCATGCATACGCCGCAAGATGAAGAAAGCAAACGCCTGCCTTTTGAGCAAGCCGCCTCTGGCGCTGTTGGCCTCGAAACATTTCTGCCCGCAGCCCTCAAGCTCTATCATAGCGGACAACTCACCTTGCCGCAGCTTTTCAGAGCAATGTCTTTCAATCCAGCGCGCCGCCTTGAATTGGCCGGCGGCGATCTTGAAGTTGGCAGCCCCGCCGATCTCGTCCTCTTCGACCCAGATGCCGAATTTATATTAGATCGCTTTGTCCTCAAATCAAAATCCAAGAATACGCCCTTTGATGGCGAAAAAATGAATGGTGTTGTGTGCTCTACATGGGTAGATGGGCAGCAAGTATTTTCTAAAATTTAAAAAGTCACTGCGGAGCAAATCATCATGGACCTCATTATCACAGCATTTCTCGCATATCTTCTCGGCTCAGTTCCCTTTGGCATCGTGACAGCGCGCGCTTTTGGGCTGGGGGATCTGCGCCAGATTGGGTCGGGAAATATAGGGGCCACAAATGTTTTGCGCACAGGCAATAAACTGGCTGCATTTTTGACGCTACTAGGCGATAGCGGCAAGGGCGCTCTCGCCGTTCTTCTCGCGCGCCTTATTTTTGGAGAGGCCGCTGCAGGCATTGCGGCTCTTTTTGCAATGCTTGGCCATCTGTATCCAATCTTTTTGAAATTCAAAGGCGGCAAAGGCGTTGCAACCTTCCTAGGGACATTGCTCGCGCTTTCATTTCCAACGGGGCTCCTAGCCTGCGCAACATGGCTGATCGTCGCCCTCATCACACGCTATTCTTCCCTATCGGCTCTTGTAGCAGCCTTACTAGCCCCACTATACGCCGTGTTCTTCTACCATCTCCATGGCGCTATTTTGCTCACCCTTCTCACAATGCTGATCTTCTTTAAGCACCGTGAAAACATCGAGCGCTTGAAAGAGGGTACTGAAAGTAAAATTGGAAAAAAGCGCTAAAAAATGTACCGAAATTTATATCACTACATTGATTTATTTGCACATTTTCGATCTAAATAAGCAAACATCAAGCACAGCAGTAAACCTTTGGAGTATGTGGAAGATATCCACTCTCCAAGGTTCCATTGTCAAGACTTGCTAAAATTACCTAATAATTCTAGGCCTATAGCGTAGCTTCTTCGGCGCGACATTGAGGTGCCTGTTCAGCCTTTTATTGATCAAGGTGAACACCGATAAGATCACCAAAGAAAACGCAATAAAGTAGAGCGCTACAATCGGGTAAGCCACAAAAGGATTGAAGGTTTTATCAGCGAAATAATTGGCGTAATACAACGCATCTCCGCGTTGTTGCCATGCGGGAAACCCTGAGAAATAGACAAGCGTTGTCGCATGGAACAAAAAGATCGCTTCATTCGTGTATGACGGCCAAGCAAGGCGAAGCATCGTGGGCAAAGTAATCCGGCGAAACTTATTCCACCCCGACAGCCCATAAGCTTCAGCGGCTTCTAAATCTTTGGATGGGACCGACTGCAAGGCACCATAAAAAATCTCAGCTGAATAAGCGGCTGTATTTAAAAACAATACAATCAGCGCCCCAGCCCATGCTTTTGTCAGCCATCCCGTTGCAACTGTTATGCCAAATATTTCAATACCACTGCGCGGGAGTAGCACGAAAAGTTCATAGGCTAAGAAAAACTGGATAAAGAGCGGTGATCCGCGAAAAACGAAGAGAAAGCTGGTGCAAAGCCTGCTGATAAATGGCAATTGCGCCGCCCGTCCAACTGCCACAGCGATGGCTAAGAAAAAGCCGCCAAAGAGAGCAAATACAGCAAAATAAATATTCCAGATCA
>CALLMA010000032.1 GCA_938008015.1 uncultured Celeribacter sp. | reverse complement strand
AATGGCTTGCCTTTCATGCACAGACCATTCCCTTTCTTTTTGTTCGTAAACTTCATGGCGTGTCGCATTTATGCCGTGAAAGCTTAGTTTTGGTGAAATGTCTTGCGTGTGGTATGTGCCATGTAAGTAAATTATGTCTTTATAGGATGATTTTATAATGGGTTTCAGGATATCTTCAACGCAGGGCGCTGTATGAATAATGTGAAAGCCTGCTTTATGAGCGGCTTTGGCTGTATTTTTGCCGACGCAAAAGGCTTTCGGTTGGGTGCAGGCGATTGCGGCCTGTGGAATGGCGTTTTGCGATGTGAAAAGCACAGCTTCTTCGTTTGATGTGAGGTTGACCGTTTTTAAAGGGTGTATCTCGAAGACTGGCGCGAAGATAATGTCTTTTCTTTCAACGATATGACTAAGCTCAGCTGCAACATGAGCCGCCATATGTATCGGCCGAGTAATGAGAAGTTTTGCGGGCATGTTTGATAGAGCTATAAGTTAGTGGTGATCTTTTGTTGCGTTTTTAAAAGTCGCCTTTTGGTGCTCATTTGCTTCTGTTTGATATGTTGTGCGCCAGTGCTCAAAAGGCATGCCGTAAAACAACTCTCGCCCTTGCGCCTTGTCCATCTCAATCCCACGTGCATTTGCTTCTTCTTGCATCCAGCGTGATAGGCAATTGCGACAAAATCCAGCTAGATTCATCATATCGATATTTTGCACGTCCGTTCTCTCGCTCATGAGATGCTGTTGCAATCTCCGAAAGGCAGCCGCTTCGATTTCGATCATTTTTTGGGCATTTATATCAGTCATTATGGGGCGCCTATTTTGCTTAAGGTTTCGCGTAAAATGGGAGCAAGAAGGGAGGCCCATTGCGATTGTTCTGATGGTGTTTCAATTAAATCTGATCGTAGTTCGATCAGCAGGTTAAGTCTACCGTGTTGCAAGGCATGTTTGTCGATCGCGTCGCCAGGCAAATCGCCATCATAGGGCTCATTGTCGCCAATGCAGAGTTCTTCGCCTAAACTGTGAGCCTTTGATTGCAATGCTTCATTCGCCCTCAATGCTTCAATGAATGGAGCCGTGAAGCGTTTGTCATATGCGGAAAGTATGCCAATTTGCCATGGTCTTTTAGCCTTGCCTTGGAGTTGCGGGGTGAAAGAATGTATGGCGCATATTATGGTGTCCTCTTGTCTTGCTGCGAGATGCGCAAGGGCGCCATGGTAGGGGCGGTAATATTCATCAAGGCGTGTTTGAATGGCGTTGTCTGAAATATTCTTATTCGCTGGAATGATGGATCCGTCATAAAGCTGCATGATCAGTGTCGGATCATTTTCGCCTCTGTTTGGATCAATTAATAGGCGTGAAAAGTGACTTGCAATCATAGGGCAATCGAGCTCTTTGGCGAGACACTCACTTACGCCAATTGCACCGATATCATAGGCGATATGGCGATCCAAATCTTCCTGAGAAAGCCCGAGGTTGGCGTCATAATGATCTGGAATGTGATTGCTTGCATGATCACATGTGATGAGCCAATTTGATGGGCGGTTTTCGCCTGTAATGAAATAAGGATTTGCTTTTGTCATGATCTTGTGATGTTTTTTTAGTCAATATTCAGAAGAAGACTATTTTAGACCTATTATTATCTTTGAACGAGTTGTGCTACTAAAATCTTTATTGCATAGATTTAAGGGAGCCCACAAAAGATAACGTTTTGAACCGAAAGGACACGAGGCAATATGAGACGCCTACGTAATGTAAAAATCGTGGCTACGCTTGGCCCTGCATCAAATGATTATGATATGATCCGCGCCTTGAGCGAAGCTGGAGCTGATGTTTTTCGCCTCAATATGAGTCATGGGGATCACGAAGAAATTCGCGCACGCCACGCGATCATCCGCAAAGTTGAGGAAGATATTGGACGACCGATCGCTATTTTAGCCGATCTCCAAGGCCCAAAACTCCGCGTTGGGGCTTTCGCTGAGGAAGCGCATGATCTCGATGTAGGCGATAAGTTCCGCCTTGATTTGAATGAAGAGCTTGGCTCAAAAGATCGAGTTTGCTTGCCGCACCCAGAGATTTTCCAGGCTTTAAAGCCGGGCTCTAATCTCTTGGTCAATGATGGGAAAATTAAGCTGCAAGTTGAGAATTGTGGCGAAGATTTCGCAGATTGTGTTGTGACAGTAGGGGGGACGATATCAAACCGTAAGGGCGTGAATGTTCCTGATGTCTTGCTGCCGCTGGCCGCGCTTTCTGACAAAGATAGAAAAGATCTTGAATTTACCTGTGAACTCGGTGTTGATTGGGTTGCGCTCTCATTTGTGCAACGCCCAAGTGATATGAATGAGGCGCGTGAGCTTGTGAATGGTCGTGCTGCTGTTTTGGCCAAAATTGAAAAGCCTGCCGCCGTTGATGATTTTGAAAGCATTCTCGCGGTCTCTGATGGGATCATGGTCGCACGTGGTGATCTTGGTGTTGAATTGCCAGTGCATGCTGTTCCACCTATTCAAAAGCGCCTTATCCGCAAATGCCGTGAAGCAGCTAAGCCTGTTATCGTTGCAACGCAGATGCTCGAGTCTATGATCGAAAGCCCAATGCCGACGCGTGCGGAAGTGTCAGATGTCGCAACAGCGATTTATGAAGGTGCTGATGCGATTATGCTTTCAGCAGAATCTGCGGCAGGGGATTTCCCTATCGATGCGGTTTCGACAATGAATAATGTTGCAATCGAAGTTGAAGCTGATCCGACCTATCGTTCGATCTTGGATGCCTCACGCGCTGGGCGCAAAGAGACTGTTGCGGATGCGATTGTTTCCGCCGCGCGTGAAATTGCCGAGACAACTGAAGTTCAAGCAGCTGTGTGCTATTCGCAAAGCGGGACGACGGCCGCACTTCTTGCGCGTGAGCGTCCGCATGTGCCAATTGTTGCGATGACATCACAGAAAAAAACTGTGCGCAAAATGACTCTCTATTGGGGTCTGCATTGTGTTGAAACAGATTCTGTTGATCGCTTTAAAGATGCGGTTGTGTATGCGGTGCGCGTGGCAAGAAGCTCGGGCTTTGCTGAGGCTGATGATAAAATCGTTGTAACTGCGGGTGTGCCGTTTAATCAGCCGGGCTCAACAAATATTTTGCGTGTGGCCCCTTGTGACGAGCGGCTCATTTTTCACTCTGAACCAGAATAAAATATTAAGCTTTATATACTAAAAAATGCGCATTCTCCCTATGTTTTCGAACCGAAAGCTGCGGGAGGGTGCGCATTTTTGTATGTAGAGGGATCTTATGGAGTATATACAGCTTATTAGCCAAAGTTTTGCAGATCTGATATTTGTTGCAGGGCTTGTTGTGATTTCGTTGTCGGCCATTACGTTTGTTAAAGCATATGTTACAGCAAAATCAGCGGCTCTCGCCGTCACGCAGCTTCTTTTTGGGGCGGGAGTTCTCGCATTTTGTCATTGGCAGTACCCAGATCATTACAGCTTTTCAGAAATTCCACATTTGGTCTCACGCGTGGTTTCCCAAATTGTTTGAGTAATAGATTTGCTGCAAATTTCCAAAGATTTTTTGTGCTTTTTATCTAAAAAATCTGACGCAATTTTGCTTGCTTAATTTTTGGAGTCACTGTAAATGAGCCTTCATGGTGCGTGGCCGGCGATATGGCATGCCGAGTCGCGCGATAAACCATCACTTCAGATCACTATGATTTGAATACAAGTAAGGAGATGGAAATGCCTAAAATGAAGACGAAGTCTAGCGCTAAAAAGCGCTTTAAAATGACTGCCTCTGGTAAAGTAAAAGCTGGTCAAGCTGGCAAACGCCACGGCATGATCAAGCGTACAACAAAATTCATTCGCGACGCACGTGGTACAACGACGCTCTCAGCACCTGATGCTAAGATCGTTAAGTCCTACATGCCGTACGACCGTTAATTTAGGAGGCTCGAAATATGTCCCGTGTTAAAGGTGGTACAGTAACCCACGCTCGTCACAGAAAAGTTATCAAAGCTGCAAAAGGCTACTACGGTGCGCGTTCGCGCAACTTCCGTACAGCCACACAAGCTGTCGATAAAGCAAACCAATACGCAACGCGCGACCGTAAGGCACGCAAGCGTAATTTCCGTGCGCTTTGGATTCAGCGTATCAACGCAGCTGTGCGCTCGCATGATGAATCTTTGACTTATTCAAAGTTCATCAACGGCCTCTCACTTGCAGGTATCGAGGTAGACCGTAAGGTTCTAGCTGATCTTGCGATCCACGAGCCAGATGCATTTACTGCGATCGTTGAGAAAGCAAAAGCAGCTCTTGCTTAAGCTAATCACATTGCATTGATTTAAAAGGCCATTCTTTAGAATGGCCTTTTTTCTTTGCCTATGCTTATCACAAAAAAGTTTTTTAACTATTTATTCATTGATTCATTACCAAAAGCCTCGCAAACTATGGAAATAATTTATCCATATTAGATCAAGTGGCCTGCAGTTTTTATGGGCCTTGCACATGTTTTGGAGGAAATGATGAGTAAAACAGCTAAATGCCCGATTATGCATGGTAGTCATGCTCGCGAAGAACAGACGAATTCAAAGTGGTGGCCCAAAACGTTAAATTTGGACATTTTACACCAACAAGACGTCAAAACAGCCCCCTTTGATACCAGTTATAGCTATAAAGCCTCGTTAGCCTCGCTGGATGTTGAGGCGCTGAAGCAGGATCTTCATCATTTAATGACGGATGAGCAAGATTGGTGGCCGGCAGATTGGGGGCATTATGGGGGCTTGATGATCCGCCTTGCTTGGCATTCTGCAGGTTCTTATCGCCTTGCAGATGGCAGGGGCGGAGCAGGGCACGGTAATATTCGCTTTGCGCCTTTGAATTCTTGGCCCGATAACGCAAATTTAGATAAAGCCAAGCGTTTGCTTTGGCCACTTAAGAAGAAATACGGAAATGCCGTGAGCTGGGCGGATTTGATTATCCTAGCCGGCACAATTGCTTATGAAGCGATGGGATTGAAGACATTTGGCTTTGGTTTCGGGCGCGAAGATATTTGGCATCCTGAGAAAGACGTTTATTGGGGAGCGGAAAGTGAGTTTCTGGCCGATAGCGACAATCGCATCGAAGATCTATCTCAGCCCGAGACTTTGGAAAACCCATTGGCGGCCACGCATATGGGCTTGATATATGTCAATCCTGAAGGCGTAAATGGCCAGCCTGATCCACTCAAAACGGCGCTCATGGTGCGAGAAACTTTCGCGCGTATGGCGATGGATGATGAAGAGACTGTCGCGCTTGCGGCAGGCGGTCATACTGTCGGAAAAGCACATGGTGCGAGCCAGGAGGCGGTTGGAGCAGAGCCTGAGGGGGCTGGATTGCACGAGCAAGGCTTGGGTTGGAATAAGGCAAATGGAACGCCTCAAGCTAATCAGGCGATCACAAGTGGCCTTGAGGGCGCTTGGACGACGCACCCAACTCAGTGGGATAATGGCTATTTCTACATGCTGTTCAACTATGAATGGGAGCTGAAAAAAAGCCCAGCTGGCGCGTGGCAATGGGAGCCTATTGGCATTAAAGACGAAGATAAAACGCCAGATGCAACCGATCCATCCATTAAACATAATCCGATCATGACGGATGCGGATATGGCGATGATCAAAGATCCAATTTATTTGGAAATTTCAAAGAAGTTTTATGATGATCCTGAATATTTCTCGGATGTTTTTGCGCGGGCTTGGTTTAAGTTAACGCATAGAGATATGGGGCCAAAGGCATGCTATTTTGGGCCTGATGTGCCGAAAGAGGATTTGATTTGGCAAGATCCTGTTCCCGTGGGGCGCTCAGATTATGATGCAAATGCACTGAAAAAGGCAATTGCAGATCTTGGCCTGTCTATTTCTGATATGGTCACAACCGCATGGAATAGTGCGCGGACATTTCGCGGCTCTGATAAGCGCGGGGGGGCAAATGGGGCCCGCCTTCAATTGGCGCCTCAAAAGGATTGGGTTGGCAATGAGCCTGAGAGGCTTGAGCGTATTTTGAATGCTTTGCGACCTGTTGCGGAAGAATTCAATGTTTCCTTAGCTGATGTTATTGTATTGGCGGGTAATTTAGGGATTGAACAAGCGGCGCAGGCCGGTGGGCGCGATCTCACTGTACCTTTCGAAAAAGGGCGTGGTGATGCAAGTGCCGACATGACGGATGCGGATTCTTTCGATGTGTTAGAGCCTGTTCATGATGGTTTTAGAAATTGGAAGAAATCGAATTATTCTGTCTCAAGCGCTGAGTTGCTTTTAGATCGTTCTCAGTTGATGGAGCTAACAGCGCCTGAGATGACAGTGCTTCTTGGTGGCTTGCGTGTCATTGGCGTCAATATGGAAGGGGATGCACGCGGACAATTCACAGATCGTCTCGGTACCTTGAGTAATGATTTCTTTGTCAATTTGGTTGATATGGCACATTCGTGGCATCCTCATGCAGAAGATGAATTCCATATCTGCGATCGCGCAAGTGGGGCGTTGAAATGGCGCGCTTCAGAGGTCGATTTATTATTTGGATCTAACTCAATTTTGCGCTCATATGCTGAAATATACGCGCAAGATGATAGCTTTGATAAGTTCATCGATGATTTTGTGGCCGCATGGTGCAAAGTGATGAATGCAGATAGATTTGATTTGTAGCTGAAATTTATATTGTCTGATGAATAAGGTCGCTCTTGAGCGGCCTTATTTTTGCTACTTGATATTTTGATATATCTCAGGTCTATATCTGCTCTGTCGATCAGCAGCATGATGAAAGATAATCTAATTATGTCTATGCCAAATGGTTTTCTCGATGAATTAAGAAATCGCCTATCCATTGTTGATGTGATTGGGCGTAAAGTCATGTGGGATAATAAAAAATCCAATCCCGGCAAGGGAGATATGTGGGCGCCTTGTCCATTTCATCATGAAAAAACGGCCTCTTTTCATGTAGAAGACACGAAGGGTTTTTATTATTGTTTTGGATGCCAAGCGAAAGGTGATGCGATTAAATTTGTGCGCGAGACGGAAAATGTGTCCTTTATGGAAGCCGTTGGAATTTTGGCGCAAGAAGCGGGCATGCAAATGCCGGAGCGTGATCCGCAAGCGCAAGAAAAATTGGATAAAGGGCGCGAGCTCTCGGATATTCTTGAAGTGGCAAATCGCTTTTTCCGCTTAAGCCTTAAGCAACAAATTGGCTATAACGCACAAGAATATTTGAAAAAACGCGGCATGAGCCAAGAGACGCAGGACCAATTTGAAATCGGGTTTGCGCCTGCGGGCAATGTTTTGTTGAAGGTGCTGCAAGATCAGGGGATTTCTGTTGATCTGGCCATTGAATCCGGTGTTGTTGCGCGCCCGGATGACGGCCGGAATGCGTATGATTTTTACCGCGACCGCATCACTTTCCCTATTCGAGATGTGCGTGGTCGGCTGGTGTCATTCGGCGGGCGGGCAATGGATCAAAATGCGCGTGCAAAGTATTTAAATGGGCCTGAGCGCTTGATTTTCGATAAGGGGCGCGCTCTTTATAATCATGGGCCTGCAAGATCTGCATGTGGAAGAGGAAGTCCTCTTATCGTTGCAGAGGGCTATATGGATGTCATCGCGCTCAGCGCGGCAGGCCTTGAGGCCTGTGTTGCGCCGTTGGGGACGGCGATCACCGATCGTCAGCTGCAAATGATGTGGCGGATGTCACCTGAGCCTGTTATCGCGCTCGATGGCGATAAGGCGGGGTTGCGGGCCGCTTATAGGTTAATTGATCTGGCGATGCCGATGCTTGAAGCAGGCGTCGGATTGCGTTTTGCTATTATGCCTGATGGCCTAGATCCTGATGATTTGATCAAACAACGCGGGCCTCAGGTCATGCGTGATGTCATAGATAACGCCTTGCCAATGGTTTCTTTGCTTTGGCGCAGAGAGACGGAAGGGAAAGATTTTGACAGCCCAGAAAGACGCGCGGCATTGGATAAATCCTTGCGTGGGGCGATTGGTGCGATCCAAGATCTATCAATAAAGCGCCATTATGGCGATATTTTGAAAGATATGCGGTTTGAATTATTTCGAGGCAAAAAGCAATCTCAAGGCGCGAAAAGCTTTAAACCTGCCGCCAATAGTCGTGGAAAATCTGGATATGGCTCGAGAAAGCAATTGGCCTTGCCTTCTGAGAGTGTGAAAACATCCATGCTTGTCTCTGATGATCCAGCGCAAGCAGAAGTGATGCGCGAAGCGGTTATTCTTGCAACCTTACTTAAAAACCCAGAGCAAATTGAAGAGTTTATTATTCAGCTTGAAAGTTTGCACAGTATTTATGAAGAGCATCGAAATATTATTCGCATGCTTTTGATCATTGGCGGTGATCATACGTCCGAGCAGTTAATTGAGCTTCTTGCTCAAGAAGTAGGCATTCAAGCTGTCAACAAGCTGTTTTCTCACCCCACTGTTAAAATCGCACCTTCTGTCCGTAAACCTGACCCTGAGTTGGCGCAGAGGTGTTTGAACGAAGAATTTGCAAAGCTTAAAGCAAAATCTGGTCATGGTGTGGCGATTAGTGAAGAGATGGATATTCTATTTGATGCCGATGATGAGAAGTTGACATGGCGTTTGCGTCAAGCGGCAGAGGCTCGAAATAAAGCGATTAAAGCTGAGGCTGAAGATCGAACAGAATTTGATGTGGCGGAAAATGGGGTGGAAATTTCTCGCGATGAAAGAGAAGTGTTCCAGAATCTCTTAAATAGTCTTGGCGCAGGGCGACAAAATAAAAAATAGCTTCAAGAGCTGGGATGGCCCTTGAAGCTTATTCGCTCTCATAATGAGTTGTGCTTAATCACGAAGGAGTTCGTTGATGCCTGTTTTAGAACGTGTTTTTTCGTCAACACGTTTAACAATAACAGCGCAATATAGATGAACACCGTTTTTAGATGGCATAGATCCCGCAACAACAACAGAATAGGGCGGCACTTCACCATAGCTCACTTCGCCTGTTTCACGGTCAACAATCTTCGTTGATTTTCCAATGAAAACACCCATGCCAAGCACAGAACCTTCGCGTACGATGCATCCTTCAACAACTTCTGAGCGCGCGCCAATAAAGCAGTTGTCTTCAATGATCGTTGGGCCAGCTTGCATTGGCTCAAGAACGCCACCAATGCCAACGCCGCCAGAAAGATGCACATTTTTACCGATTTGCGCACATGAGCCGACAGTCGCCCAAGTGTCGACCATTGTTCCTTCATCAACATAAGCGCCGAGGTTTACAAAGGACGGCATTAAAACAACGCCGGGTGCGATGAATGCTGATTTACGTACGATTGCATTTGGAACGGCGCGGAAGCCAGCTGTGCGCCATTGGTTGTCGCCCCAGCCTTTGAATTTGCTGTCGACTTTATCCCACCAGCCTGAGCCTTGTGGACCGCCGCTTTGCTCTTCCATATCTTTGATGCGGAAGCCAAGCAGAACAGCTTTTTTGGCCCATTGGTTGACGTGCCAGTCACCATTTTCAAGCTTATGAGCCACGCGCAAGCTGCCGCTATCTAGGGCATTGAGCGTATCTTCAATCGCTTCGCGTGTCTCTCCTTGGGTGTTTGGCGTGATTGTATCTCGCGCCTCCCAAGCAGATTCAATTGCAGTTTCTAGTTGAGCATTGGACATTTGTCTTCCTCTCGCATTGGAATAATTGTTTCTTAAGGCTATATTGAGATTAGAGCAGTGGCGCAACGCTATGAATGCAATAATGATAAATATATTTGAAAGATGACTTATGAGTGATAAGAAAAAAAACCTTCAGCGTGCTTTGCGCGGATCTCAAACGGATATGGAAGCCGTCAAGCAAACGCCTGACACCCCGCAAACACGCTCACCTGCATATAATTTAGCTTTCACAGATGATGCCTTCATGTGCCAAGATGAGCTGCGTCCTGTGCGTTTGCAATTGGAGCTTTTAAAGCCTGAGATGCTTATGTCTGAATATGGCGTGGAAAGCACAGTGGTTTTATTCGGTGGTGCGCGTATTCCTGAACCGTCAAAGAAAGACACAGCGCGCACACAGACTTTGGCAGATTTATCCACGTTCTACGATGAGACACGCGAGTTTGCCCGCATTATGACAGAGCGCTCGAAGGCGACAGGTTATAAAGAAAATGTCGTCGTCACAGGCGGTGGACCTGGTGTTATGGAAGCGGGCAATAGGGGGGCTGTCGATGCTGGCGGTGTCTCGATCGGTCTCAATATTGTTTTGCCTTTTGAGCAAGCGCCTAATGAATATGTAACACCGGAACTATGTTTTAATTTCCATTATTTTGCGATCCGTAAAATGCACTTTTTAATGCGTGCAAATGCGATTGCTGTTTTTCCAGGTGGATTTGGAACGATGGATGAGCTTTTTGAAGCGCTCACCCTCATTCAAACAGGCCGCATGAAGCGTGTTCCATTTGTCTTGTTTGGGCGTGATTTCTGGCAGAAAATTATCAATTGGGACGCTCTTGCCGAAGCGGGAACGATTGCGCAGTCTGATTTGGATTTGTTCCAATTCGTTGATACTGCGCAAGAAGCTCTTGATGTGATTGATAATTGGACAGCGGGCGGCTTACGCACAGAGGTTGATGGGCGCTAGTCTTACCCATGAAATGGATTAAGGGCAGCCTGAGGGCTGCCTCTTACACATCAGGATGTTTTGGTGTGCGCATGGAAGGCGCAACATATGGGCGTGTGACATCTTTGAGTTTAACATCAAGCGCTTCCACATCGAGCAATATCGAACCATCGCCCGCTAAAATGATTTCGATCTTCCCAGAGCCATCGGACGTTTCTTGAAAAGAGAGCTGCAAGATAGAAATGATCGTTTCTTTATCTTGATTATTCAAGCCAGATGATTTGGCTGAAAGCACATCTTCAAACAATAAGATAGATTGGACGCGCTCAGCGGAGCGTTTCTTAGAGCCTGCTGTTTCACTCTCTTCCCAGCGGAAGCGGTTGACCAGCAAAGCAAAGCGACGCGCATTCGGATCGTATGAAATCTCGCTCACAGGAACAATGCCATCTTGTATCAAGCTGGAAATAACAGATAAATCTTCGTTATCAAGGGCTTGTAGGGAAATCGATTGCTCGACTCCATCTTCAAAACGTGCGTCTTCGCTCATTATAGTATCCTTTTCCTCAGCGTCTGCTTGGATCTGCTTTACTCTTGGATCCGCTCAATCTGCGCTCCAATGCCGGAAAGCTTATCTTCAATCATTTCATAGCCACGATCAAGGTGGTAGACGCGTGAAACTGTCGTTTCGCCTTCAGCTGCGAGACCAGCAAGGATCAAGGAGACAGAAGCGCGCAAATCTGTTGCCATGACGCGCGCGCCTTTGAGTTGCTCAACGCCACTCACTTGCGCCGTCCCGCCATTGACTTGTATTTGAGCTCCCATTCTGGTGAGTTCTGGCGCATGCATGAAACGATTTTCAAATATTGTCTCTTCAAGCGTTGAGGTGCCTTTCGCCGTGCACAAAAGAGCCATCATTTGGGCTTGAAGATCTGTCGGGAACCCTGGGAAAGGGGCGGTTGTGATATCAACAGCTTTGACGTGATCACTGCGGCGTGTCACAGTAAGACCGCGCTCATTTTCAGTGACGTCAATTCCAGCTTGATCTAGCGTTTCAACGAAACTCTCAATCAAACTCAGGCGTCCGCCGAGGCATGTCACCGTTCCGCCGCAAATGGCTGGTGCAAGCATGAAAGTGCCGAGTTCAATGCGGTCTGTGACCACGGGATGTGTGGCGCCATGCAGGCGATCTACGCCTTGTATCTCGATGCGCGAGGTGCCGTCGCCTTCGATTTGTGCGCCCATTTTGCGCAAGCAATCGGCGAGATCAACGATCTCTGGTTCACGCGCTGCATTTTCTAAAACAGATGTGCCTTTCGCAAGGCTTGCGGCCATAAGGAAGTTTTCAGTCGCCCCCACAGAAGGGAAGCGCATTTTATGAACACCGCCGCGAAGACCGCCCATTGGCGCTTTCGCGTGTAAATAGCCGTCTTTGAGCTCAATTTGCGCGCCGAGAGCTTCGAGGGCTGTCGTGTGCAAATCCATCGGGCGTGCGCCAATCGCGCAACCGCCTGGAAGCGAGACAACGGCATGGCCGAGGCGCGCCAACAGTGGGCCTAATACTAAATTCGACGCCCGCATTTTGCGAACGATTTCGTAATCGGCAATTGGGCTAATGTCGCCATGTGATCCCATGGCTTGGACTTTGCCTGCTTGCAAAGAAGAAATCTCAGCACCGAGTGACTCGAGCAAAGCCGTCATAGTCTTAATGTCTGAGAGGCGCGGCGCATTCGTCAAAGTGAGAGGCTCTTCGCTGAGCAATGTGGCGGGCATTAATGCAAGGCAAGCATTTTTTGCACCTGTAATTTCAATGTCGCCATGAAGCGGGCCATTTCCGCGAACTAAAATTGAATCCATGATATTTTCTCACTCGTCCTCAAGATTGCGATCACAATCGGTGTTCTCTACGATGGCGCGAGACCTCACCTTTGCTTGTGATTTCCGTCGCTTCATATTTGTTTTAAGAGCTGCTTTAAGTCGGGCTTCTCTCTCAAGCGCAGCTTTTTGTTTTCCACTCAATTTCTGATCAGAATTATTATTCATGGGGCTCTCTACAATTAAATCATCTCTAGGTCCAGTAAAGTTGAGCGCGTTCTGGGGTATTTATATCTTAATATACCAAGTCGCGGCAACGGCGATGAAGCAAGCGATGACCCATCCTCCAGGGCGCATCAAAAAGAAAAGGCATAGGGTAAGTAAAACGCGAAAAGCCATGCCTGGAATAGCGAGGAGTGACATCATTTTTTGGCCTCAAATCTTTACTGTTTTTTGCGCCAATGCGTCGGAACAATGATCAGTGCTCCAAAGGAGGCGGCGATTGCATTTAGCCCTGGTGAACTCAAGCCAATGCCAAACATCAAGCGAATAAAATACGCCAAAAAAGCACCGCCGATGCAGATGATAATGGATTGGAGGTAGCCATTTTGAGTGAATTTTGTACGTTCGCACGCATAGCCAACAATACCTGCGATAATAATAGTACCCATTAAAACTGGAAACATCAGATCCTCTTTAGATTGCGATTATTCAAACTTACTGCCGGGTGGAAACGCGAGCCCTTTTAAGATTTCTTCAGCAGACATCGCACGTTTACCTTCGCGCTGTGCGGATAAAATTTCAATAGATTTTTCACCGCAGGCAATTTGAAGGCCGTCGATAACCTCGCCCGCAGCTCCGCTTTGCGAACGCAATTTGCTATTGTGGAATTTAAATCTTTCGCCTTTGTAAAGCGCCCAAGCGCCTGGGAAAGGGGTGAGCGCGCGAATTTGGCGGTCAATATGCTCAGCTGGTTGCTGCCAATCAATGCGTGCTTCGGATTTATCAATTTTTTGCGCGTATGTTACGCCATCTTCTGGCTGAGGTGTGGCTTTTAGGCTTGAAAGCTCCTCTAAGGCGGTAACGATTAATTTTGCCCCCATCTCTGAAAGATCATCATGGAGGCGGGGGGTGGTCGTTGTTGCTGTGATTTCTATCGTATCTTTCAAGAGTACATCGCCAGTATCCAGCCCTGCATCCATTTGCATGATGCAAACGCCCGTTTCCTTATCACCAGATAAAATAGCACGATGTATTGGCGCAGCCCCCCGCCATCGCGGCAGGAGAGACGCATGAATGTTCAAACATCCCTGTTTTGGAGCATCTAAAATTGCCTGCGGCAAAATGAGGCCATAAGCAACGACAACAGCAATATCTGCACCTAAAGCGTGAAAATCTTCAATGTCTTCACGGGCTTTAAAGTTCTTCGGATGGCGCACGTTCAGCCCGAGTTCATCGGCGCGTTTGTGAACGGCTGTTGGCCGATCTTTTTTGCCTCTTCCCGCAGGGCGGGGCGGCTGGCAATAAACACATGCAATATCATGCCCTGCATTTACTAAGGCATCTAAAACAGGAACAGAAAAATCAGGAGATCCCATAAAAATAATTTTCATATCTAATCTGATCCTAATTTATTTTATAATGCCAAGTTTTTTTGCTTTTTTGAGCAACATATTGCGCTTGAGGGGCGTCAGATTGTCAAAAAACATTTTCCCGTTCAGGTGGTCGATCTGATGTTGTACGGAAGTTGCCCAGATGCCAACAAAATCTTTCTCTACAAGCTCGCCATCGCGATTTAAGAATTGCACGGTAACCGCGCGCGGCCTTGAAATGACAGCTGAAAGGCCGGGCAAATTAGGGGAGGCCTCATCATGTTCGCGCAATTGGGCTGAACTGTGCAAAACAACTGGATTCGCCATGCAAATCGACTTGCCGCGCTCTTTTGAACAATCGACAACAGCAATTTGCATCATTTCGCCAATTTGCGGCCCCGCAAGGCCGTACCCTGGCATGGCATCCATTGTTTCGATCATATCATCCCATAGATTTTTGATCTCATCGGTGATGGCCTCAATCTGAGGGACGCATGTTTTGAGGCGTTTATCGGGATATGGAATGAAGTTGCGAAGTGTCATTTATCCACGAGCCTGTTCTCTTTTATATTTTTGCATTTTGCGTGTGATCATTTGGCGCTTAAGGGGCTTGAGGTAATCGATAAAAAGCTTGCCGTTTAAGTGATCAAACTCATGTTGCATACATGTCGACCAAAGATCATCAAACTCGTCTTCATATTCAGCCCCATCAAGATCTTGCCATTTAAGGCGTATGATCTTCGGGCGTGTTACTTCCGCGAATTGGTTGGGGATTGAAAGGCAACCCTCTTCATAGACGCCTAATTCCTCGCTTGAATGAGTGATTTCTGGATTGATGATGACCATCGGATCTGGCGCAACATCATCTTCTTTCACGCAATCAATCACAAATATGCGCTTCATGACGCCAATTTGCGGGCCAGCAAGGCCTATGCCAGGGGCATCATACATTGTTTCCAACATATCATCCGCCAATTCAGCAAGTGATTTGTTAAATTCTGTAACAGGCTCGCAGATTTTTTTGAGCCGTGGATCTGGGTGCATTAGGATAGGTTTTATTGTCATAGCATGCATTTAGTCAAAGAGAGTCTCAGAAGCAATATAATTGCTTTGATAATGAGTGTTTCCAACCTTTTTACTTGAAGGCAAACCACCTCTCTGATTTGATACTTGCAGTTTTAGACGTGCTATATTGGCAATAAGTAGAAAAGTGAAATGCAATGAGCGACGAGAAATTTGACAAAATCATCCCACGAATTGGGACGCATTCTGATAAGTGGGATTGCGCTAAAGCTCTTTATGGTGTTGACCCTGAAAAGGGCGGCATTCCGATGTGGGTTGCTGATATGGATTTCGCGCCGCCTGCTTCTGTTCAGCGCAAGCTCGAAGAGATGCTTTCTCACGGTGTTTATGGCTATTATGGCGATCAATCTGATTATAAGGCAGCAATTTGCTGGTGGATGCGAGAGCGTCACAATTGGCACATTCAGCCAGAGTGGATTTTCACAACCCACGGCCTTGTAAATGGCACATCCATTTGCCTTGATGCGTTTAGTAAAGAAGGCGATGGGATCGTTTTGATGACGCCAGTTTATCATGCTTTCGCGCGCGTGATTAATGCATCTGGCCGAAATGTTGTGGAATGTGAACTGGCGCAAGAGGACGGGCGATATGTCTTAGATATTGATGCTTGGGACCAAAAGATGAGTGGCAATGAGACGATGCTCCTTCTTTGCTCGCCTCATAATCCAGGGGGGCGTGTTTGGAGCAAGGATGAGCTCGTTGAAATCGCAGAGTTTTGCCGTCGCCATGACTTGATTCTAGTCTCCGATGAAATTCACCACGATTTAGTATTTTCTGGCGCACAGCATATTCCTGCAGCTTCTATCGAGGGTATCGAGGATCGCCTTGTTGTCATGAGTGCGACGACGAAGACATTCAATATCGCCGGCTCTCATACCGGCAATGTAATCATTCAAGATGCCAAATTGCGTGATATGTTCGCGCGTCGAATGAAAGCCTTAGGGATTTCGCCAAATTCATTTGGGCTTGAAATGGCGATCGCGGCCTATTCGCAAGAAGGCGCTCAATGGCTGGATGATTTGCTTGTTTATCTCGAAGAAAATAAGCGGATTTTTGATGAAGCGATTAATAGTATTTCCGGCGTAAAATCGATGCACCTTGAAGCGACTTATCTTGCTTGGGTCGATTTTTCAGGAACTGGGATGACGAAAGCTGAAATCGTACAGCGCGTTCAAGAGCGTGCGCAAATTGCGGCAAGTCACGGCGATAGTTTTGGGAAAGGCGGCGAAAGCTTCATGCGCTTCAATCTCGCAACGCCAAGGTCTTATATTCTTGAAGCCTGTGAAAGATTGAAGGCAGCATTTTCTGATTTGCAGTGATTGGGCCACATGAATTTAAACTTCATGGCGCATTTGCGCCGTGAAGCTTTTAATCGTGAAGCTTTTAATAATGTGGAATATAGCCAATCGGCGCATCATCTGGGCGGTCATAATCCAAAGGGGCTTTGTCATTCGCCACATTTGTAAATTTAAACTCAAAGCTCCGTAGAGGCCCTTCTTCTTGAGAATCCACAATAAGAGCTTGAAAAAGATGCTTGGTGCCGTCGTAAATATCGACAAGACCTCGCAAATTTTCACTGATTTCTCGCTCAAGTGAAAAGCCGCCATCCCATGATTTTAAAATAGGGTATTTCACGCCATCCGCCTTAACATTGAGGCGCGCTTTTTTATGCATATTTTTCTTGCGGGCCAGTTCAAGGCCAGCCCGAACTTCGTTAGATAGATATTCAACCATAGTCGTCTCCAGCTATATTATCCCATCCATATTCATACCTAATATGATTATAAATATAATATAGCGTTAAGGCTTTCATATCAATCTTGTTCCAACGTCTTTCGGCTTAGATCGAGGGAATTTGCAATATTCTGCTTAAATGAGCTTTTTTTGAGCTCTCAAGCGCGCAAGAGCGCTTTCTTTGTCACTTATGCCTAAAAGTGAGGCTACGAGTCGCAGGAGAGCATTCTCTTCATCCTCTCTTACGCCATCTGCGAGCACAACAGACCAAAGCGCCTCAATTAAATGCGTGCGTTCTTCATATGCAACCGCTTCTTTTAAAGCGCGCGTGAAGCGCACGGTGTCTGGAGCGATAGCTTCAAGAGAGAGGGCCTCATCGCGCAATTTGGAAAGCTCTTGCGATGTAAGATCGTAACGCTTGATAAGAATTTGATCAATTTGCTTCGATTCTTGTGGATCAAAATGCCCATCTGTTTTGGCAATGCGAATAAGGAGCGCAGCTAAAGCAAGGCGCGCATCATCTTGGGTCAAAGGCGATGGTTTCGGCGTTGTCAGGTTTTTAATGATATTGGACAGCATGGTTTTGATTGGTTTTAAATGTGATTAATATTTTTGAGGGACATAGAGCTCTGGAGGTAAAATATTACGCTCGTAATCTCTATTATAGACGCGTTCTGGAAGCTCAACTTCCTCATGCGGAACTTCGTGATACTCGATTTGAGATAAGAGATGGCTGATGCAATTCAAACGCGCACGTTTTTTGTCGTTGCCTTCAACGATATACCAAGGCGCTTCTGGAATATTTGTGCGTGCGAGTGTCTCTTCTTTGGCTTTGGTATAATCTTCCCAGCGGATGCGAGATTGTAAATCCATCGGTGAGAGTTTCCACTGCTTTAATGGATCGTGAATGCGGATCAAGAAGCGCATTTGCTGTTCTTCATCTGAAATTGAAAACCAATATTTCACCACCTTGATGCCAGAGCGTGTGAGCATGCGTTCAAATTCAGGGACGTCTCGATAAAAATCATCCACTTCTTTTTCAGAAGCGAAATTCATAACGCTTTCGACACCAGAGCGATTATACCAACTGCGATCAAACAGAACAATTTCACCCGCAGCAGGGAGATGGGGAACGTAGCGTTGGAAAAACCATTGAGTTTTTTCTCGATCAGAAGGCGCAGGAAGGGCAACTGTGCGCACAATGCGCGGATCTAAGCGCTGTGTAATGCGCTTGATAACGCCGCCTTTGCCAGCTGAATCTCGTCCCTCAAAAAGAACGACAACTTTTTGGCCGGTATGTTGCACCCAATCTTGCATTTTGATGAGCTCGGTTTGTAGGCGCAGCAATTCGCGGAAGTAGATATTTCGTGGGAGTGTCTCAGGGTGATGCTTTTTATAAATCTTCTTGATCTCTTCAGAGAGGACAGAATCCTCAAGCTCAATTTCCCATTCTTCATCCAACGTATCAGCGAGCTCCGCTTCGAGCCAATCTTGCGCGCCTTGTTCAAACTCCATTCAATGCTCCAAAGTTTTTAAACGGTAATAAGCCCAATATTTCTATTGAGCTTTATTGTCGTAATTTCAATTATTTTATAATCTCTATTAATGAAATAGAATTGGTATGAGTGAGGCTATCAAAAGTGTGGCCATAATCCAATTAAAAACGTTCAAACGCATTGGATCACTTAAAAAACGCCGCAACCCTTGCCCAAGCCATGCCCATATGACCATTGAGGGCACATTCACACTGAAATAAACCAATCCGACAATAATCGCCGCTGAAATTGTTTCTTCTGCTCGATACGCCGTCTGTGCGGTGATTGCCATGAACCAAGCCTTTGGGTTGACCCACTGAAAAGCGGCCGCTTGGAGAAAGCTAAAAGGTTTTGAATTTGAGCCTGTCTTTTTCTTGCTCGGGGAAGATGATGTGGCAATTTTCCAAGCGAGATAAATCATGTAAGAAACTGATAAAACAGTTAATATGATCCGCAGGGCGGGCATTGTTTCAAAAAGAGGTGCGAGCCCCATTCCGATAATCATCACCATGAATGAAAAGCCCACACCAATGCCGAGCAGGTGAGGGATCGTTCGTTTAAATCCAAAGTTTGCACCGGATGCGAGGAGCATCAGGTTGTTGGGGCCTGGTGTCACTGATGTTGCGAAACCATAGGTCATAAGTGCTAATAATATTCCGTATTCCATAAGTGCATAATATGCTAAGGTTGATGCAATAATTGCGCAATTTCGCGTTGATATAAATTAATTTTGCAAGGAATAGCGGTAATGGATGTGATTGACGAAAAGATATTGCAAGAACTTTCAGGGGATGGGCGCCTTTCGAATCTCGAGCTGTCGGAGAAGATTAGCTTATCACCCTCGGCGACTTCTCGGAGAGTGAATGAGCTCGAAAGACGTGGCGTCATAAAGGGTTATCGTGCGATCGTTGATCGCGATGCGATTGATATTGGATTTGTGGCCTATGTTGCTGTTGGAATTTCCACTCATAACAAGATGGGGCAAGAGGCCTTTGAAAGAGCGATGGAGGGCGCGAGAGAGGTGAAAGAATGCCATAATGTGGCTGGTTCTTTCGAATATTTGTTGCGCGTTGAGACGCGTGACTTAAAATCCTACAAGAGCTTTCATACAGATGTGTTGGGGACGGTGCGAGGCGTCGTTTCCATCACTTCTTACATCGTTATGGGAAGCCCAAAAGATTTGCGTTCTTAATTCGAATTGGAAACGGATATGTTTAAAGCCACTCACAGTCTTGAAAAAGATCGCACAAAGCTTTGCGATTTTATCAGCTCCATTAGCTTTGGCGCTTTGATCACGCCAGCGGATCAAGGCCTTTTAATTGATCACATTCCATTCCTTATGACCCAAGGCCACATGCGCGAAGGCCTTGGGAGTGAAAGACAAGATGCAATCTTCTTGGAGATGCATCTTCACAAAGGCAATCCGCATTGGCGGCATTTGGATGGCCGGGAAAGCACATTTGTGATCCAAGGCCCGCATTCTTATATCTCGCCAAGTTTTTATCCGACAAAAGCGGAGACTGGCCGTGTTGTTCCAACGTGGAGTTACATGGTTGCACATATAAAAGGGATTGCTCGGCCTCAATATGAGGCTGCTTGGCTTCACAAGCATCTTTCAAGCATTTCAGATCGATTTGAGGAGGGATATGAAGAGCCTTGGAAAATTGACGACGCACCTGCCGCATATATAGAGGGTTTAAAGCGTGGGATTATTGGGGTTGAGTTTGAAGTGACGGAAATCAGTGCTAAATTTAAGCTGAATCAAGAAAAGCCGTGGCAAGATATCTTGGGCACAATAGACGGCCTCGCGGGAGGTGATGAAATGTCTGGCAAGTTGGCCGCCGAACTTAAGCATATGAAGGGGGATGTATGAGAGAGGTTTTTCTCCATACATCCCGATGATCTTCGAGGCTTGATCTATTGCTTTGGTTGTAAGATAACGCTTCGATGACAAAAACAAACAACACCCCGCTTTATATACTGCTATTACTTTGGTTTGCTGGCATTCTTGCCGCAGGACAATTTGCTAAGATATCCGTCTCTTTCGATACCATTCGAGAAATATACCCTTCAGGTGGATCGGCTGTGGGGTTTTTGGTGTCTTTGATTAGCTTAATCGGGATGTTATTTGGCCTGTTTACGGGGATGTTTGTAGCCAAAATTGGCGGGCGCAAAATGATCCTTTTCGCTTTAATCCTTGGTGGATTGATGTCGATATACCAAACGAGCTTGCCTGCCATTGAATTGTTTTTAATGTCGAGATTTATCGAAGGAATTTCGCATGTTGCGATTGTCGTCGCAGCGCCTTCGATGCTCGCGCAAATGGCGAATCCCAAATATCGAAATACAATTTTGGCTCTTTGGAGCACGATTTTTGCGATGTCATTCGCCCTTTTCTCATGGGTTTTGATGCCTTTGCTCAAAAATGATATTATTGCCCTGTTTTGGCTGCATGGGCTTATGATGGTCGCATTGTTTGTCGTCTTTTTATTGGTTTTAAAGCCCGCAGGCTTAAAGAAAAATGGCGCACGTTTCTCAATGGCCGAAATCATAGATAGGCACCGCGCCGTTTATCGCTCTGCGACCTTATCCGCACCCGCCTTAGGGTGGTTCTTCTATACTGTTACCTTTGTGGCTTTTGTCACTGTTTTACCAGATTTTATGCCCAAATATGAGCGCGACTTCTTAGGGGGTATTTTGCCGCTGTCAGCTATGACCATTTCACTCACCTTGGGTGTGATCCTACTTGCCCGAATTTCTGCTCTAAATGTCGTCAAGTTGGGATTTTCCATTGGCATCATTGGAGTGCTTGGTTTTGCCTTTGATATCTTGCCGTTATACTCAATTATCTTAGGATTTGGGGCGATGGGGCTGGTGCAGGCGGGATCTTTTTCTTTGGTGCCGCAACTCAACCCTGAAGCATCTGATCAAGCATTGGCCAATGGCGCTATGGCGCAATGTGGAAATGCTGGTAATACGGTAGGAACTCCGCTGTTGTTAATCTTGGTTGGTTCCTTTGGGAAAGTGGGATTGATCTCATTCGCTTTGCTTGCCTTCGCGGGCGGAATTGTTGTTCATCTTTGGTGTGCGAGACGGCGTTTGAAGGCTTTAAGCTAAGCCTTCATAGGGCGTTGCTTACTTTAGGTTAATCAAAAATTGACTGATATTTAAGCAAAACACGCAGCGAAATTAATCCCTATAATTTGCAAATTTATGCCTTTTTTATTGGCATTTTTTATGTTATCCCTTTGTTTTTCGAATATTAATTATTTATTTTCAGTTGTTTATGTATTTTTCCGTGTTTTTACTTATCTTGCGGTGAGGCAATTGGATTGCATGCCTCCTGCCATGGGAAAAATAACCATCACTATTTCTTTTTGTAATTTCACGGCTCTGAGTTAACCATGAACTAATGTTGTATTTTATGAAGAGTTATGAGGAGTTGTTATGTCTAAGAAAACGCATCGCACTCGAACACTACAAAAAGACCTAAGTGCTAAAGAGAGCACATTTAGTATCCACAATTGGGTCTAAACCCTCTGACTTTTAGTCGGAATTGCTTTAGCGTATGTGAATCATGTTATGATTTTATCCTCCCTAAAATGAACCGATCAGCGGGACGCAGGTTCATTTTAGGGAGGATAAAATTATGCAATATTCAAGCGGCAAGCATTGCGTTTACTATCATCGTTATCCCCTCGTTTGGTCGTCGAAATACCGATTTAAGGTGTTGCATGGTCAATTGCGCGTCCGCGTGCGTGATATTTGCCGTCAAGTTTGTGCGGAGAATGGCGCCCGAAATACTTAAAGGTGTCCTTTCAACCAATCACGTGCACATGTTCCTCTCGGTTCCGCCGAAACTGGCGATCAGCGATCTGGTGCGCAAGATGAA
>CALLMA010000031.1 GCA_938008015.1 uncultured Celeribacter sp. | reverse complement strand
TCTGTTGAGCAAGCGATAGCAGTTTTGGGTGTTCTTTCTCCTGATTTTGTTGAGCGTGAAGGTCTCGTGTTTTGGGTTCCCAACGCACAGGATTATATTGTCGAAAACTATTCCTTGATTGGCCTTAAAAGCGATGGAGGTAAGTTGCTGAAGAGCGCTTCTCCAAAGGACGTTGAGCGCTATAGGAACAATTTGTCGGTAAGTCAATTTTTTACAACGTGGGAAGATGCCCCGGATAAACCTGTGTTTAAAGTGGGTCTCTCGAAGGAAGACTACGAGATGTGCTACGTATTCGCCGAAGAGCTTGCAAGACACTGGCAAGGAGCACTAGCCAACCATTTCCCCGACAAATCTTTTGAATTTGAGGTGGGCGACGATCTGCTTGATGAGTACGGCGTTTGTCTAACTTTCTGGCAGGTGTCTGATCACTCCCCCTTTGCTTCTGGCACTTGATACCTTTGCATATGAATTGCGCAGAATTTTGCATTTGAGTGATGAAGCTGTGTGAGTGCTAACTTCATAATCTGCTATACTCTCTCCCGTCAACGGGGCTTATGCTGAGTGTTCCCGTTTTCTTTTAGCCATGTTTGACTTGCCTTTCCTTCGCTTTGCTTGTGTTTTTTTGCACACGTTATGCAGCACATGTATTTATCTTTTAAAGTATTGATTTTGTTTTATAAAATGAGCTTTTTGCTAAAATTACGCGGCAACCAATAAAAACCATTTAAAACCAATACCTTATAAACCACGGTCCACCTGTGGCCCAGCCTCGGTCCACTTGTGGCCCACCTATGGCCCAAGCTGGCCCACGTGTGGCCCAGCCGATTTAAGGGTTAAGAAGCGTCTTTTAGGAGCATTGCTTCGACGACTTCTTGGATGGTTTTTTGTTTGTGTCTTGGGAGCTCCGCGACCCGCATGAATGTTGTTTCTATTGCGGAACGTGGGCCACGCTTTGCGGGGGGGTCTTCGAGCGGTTCGCCATCAATGAGTGTGTCGTAGGGGAGGTCGAGAACCTCGGCGATTTTACGCAAATGCCAAACGGGAGTGCGTAGGCGAGCACTCTCATAATGTGCATATGTTTGTGTTCCAATCCCAAGCCGCTCCGACATGACTGCCTGAGTCAGTCCTGTTTTAGTGCGAGCTTCGGCGATTCTTTTACCCATCTGAGCATAGAAGTCTTTGTCTTCCTGAGTGCGCATAATGCTTCCTTGGTCGGTTGTTTTGCATGGCATTAGTATATCTCCTTTTTGTACGGTTGTGCTTGACTCTCTCCATTTTGGAGATATACATTTTGGAGATAAATGCAATCTTTTCTATTGACAGGTTTTTGCGGTCCTTCAATGGCCGCGTAGTTGGAGCTTTTTATGCCACGTATATCCGAATCAGAACTTGATCGTTTGAAGTCTGAGATCTCTCTTTTGGACTGGGTGCGCGGGGAGGGGTTGTCTGTTCAGCCTCAGGGGAAGGATTGGGTTGTTTTATGTCCTTTCCATGAGGAGAAAACACCGTCTTGCGTGATTACGCCTTCCAAGAATTTGTTCCACTGTTTTGGTTGCGGGAGCGGGGGAACGCTGATTGATTGGGTGATGGCGCGTCAGAAGGTTAGCTTTCCGCATGCAGTTGAGATTTTGCGGAGCGGTTCTTGCGGGATGGGTGTTGGTCATGGGGTTAAGAAGAACCCGATTGAGCCGATTATGCCGATGGATATTGATGGCAAGCGCGCTCTGGGTGAGGCGCTTTCTTATTATCATAGTTGTTTGAAAGAAGATGCGGATGCCTTGGGTTTTTTAGCCAAGCGAGGCCTTGATGATACAGCCTTAATTGAGACGTTTAAATTGGGGTATTGCAATCGCACCTTGGGCTACCGCTTGCCCTCCAAACACACCAAAGCAGGCAAAACAATCCGCAATACTTTGCAAGAAGTTGGTATTTATCGGCCCACCCGTTTTGAGCATTTTGGGGGGTGTTTGGTTGTGCCTATTTTGGGCGAAGATGGATCGGTTCTGGAGGTTTATGGTCGCAAAATCCGCCCTGATCATAAGATTGGCAAGAAAGAACTTAAGCACGGGTATTTGCCTGGTCCTCATAGAGGAGTTTGGAATTTGGCGGCTTTTGCGGCTTCTGATGAGATTATTTTATGTGAGGCGCTTTTGGATGCGATGACGTTTTGGCGTCATGGCCTGCGTCATGTGAGTGCTATTTATGGAACGAGTGGCTTTAGCAGGGATATCAAAGACGCTTTTTTGCAGCATGGGATTAAGCGTGTGTTTTTGGCCTTTGATGGCGATGACGCGGGGGATGGGGCTGCACAAAAGCACGGGTCATGGTTTGCGCGCCATGGCATTGAGGTGTGGCGTGTGGTCTTTCCGAAGGGCATGGATGCGAATGCCTATGCGCTTAAAGTGCAGCCCGCAGGCAAAGCGCTGGATTTATTGCTTCGCAATGCGCGTCTGATGCATGATGGTTTGCAAGGAGATATGTCAAAGCCGGAGGAAGGAAGGGCGGCTTATGCCTCTCCCGCTTCTGAACTCGCGCGGACTTCTCCGAAGGTGATGCAATTGACAAGCGATCAAGAGCGGATGCCGCGCAATGAGATCACGCTGGACATCCAAGGGGAGGACATCACCGCTCATGTTGGCCCGAGGTTTTATCGGATACGGGGGCTATCAAAGAACAACGGGCAAGGGGCGCTGCGGATCAATTTAATGCTGCGGGTGGGTGAGTTCTTCTTTTTGGATACGTTGGATTTATACCATGCCCGACAAAGGATGCAGTTTGTGAGCCATGCGAGTGAAGAGACGGGAGTTGCACCTGATCGGATCAAGCGGGATTTGGGTTTGTTATTGTTGGAACTGGAAAAGGTACAAGCGCAAGCGCAACAGCAAGCGTTAGAGCTGAGCGCTCAAACGCCTGAATTTGAGGCGGATGTTCTCCAGCAAGGGCATGATTTATTGCGTGATCCTCACTTGGTTCGAACGATCACAGAGGATTTTGCTAAACTTGGTGTTGTGGGCGAAGACACCAATTTACTGACGGCTTATTTGGCAGCAACCAGTCGCAAACTCCCAAAGCCCTTGGCCGTGATGATCCAATCTTCCTCAGCTGCGGGGAAATCTTCGGTGATGGAAACGGTTTTAGCGATGATGCCTGAAGGGGAGCGGGTTCAATATTCTGCGATGACGGGACAATCTTTGTTTTACATGGGTGAGACGAATTTAAAGCATAAGATATTAGCGATTGCCGAAGAGGAAGGGGCTAGCAATGCCTCTTATGCTTTGAAGCTTTTGCAGTCTGAAGGGGTGATCACGATTGCCTCAACAGGCAAGGATGATGCGACGGGCCAGCTTGTAACTAAGGAATATAAGGTTGAAGGGCCTGTGATGTTAATGCTGACGACAACGGCGATTGATATTGATGAGGAGCTGATGAACCGTTGTTTGGTGCTGAGTGTGAATGAGACACGCGCTCAAACGCAAGCCATTCATAAGGCGCAGCGCCATGGGCAGACGTTGGAGGGCTTGCTTGCCAATTTGAGTAAAGAGACGGTGCAGCAAAAACATAAGGCTGCACAATCTTTGCTCAAGCCTTTGCATGTTGTGAACCCTTATGCAGATCAACTTGGATTTGCGCATTCTCAAACCCGAACGCGGCGCGATCATATGAAATATCTCACCTTGATTGCTTCCATTGCTTTGCTACATCAATATCAGCGTCAGGTGAAAACAGTGCGCCATGAGGGTAAGGATATCTCTTATGTTGAGGTTATTCCTGCGGATATTGTACTGGCGAATAAATTAGCCAAACAGGTGCTTATGCGCACACTCGATGAACTGCCGCCTCAAACGCGCAAGCTCTTGGCGGGATTGACGCAGTGGGTCGCTCACAGTGCTCAAACGCAAGCGATTGCACCCAGTAGCTTGTCTTTTAAGCGCAAAGAATTGCGCCATCATCTTGGATGGTCTGATACGCAATTGAAGCTGCATTTGAACCGCTTGGTGGAAATGGAATATTTGCATATCAGCCGCAAGACGATGCAGGGGGGTACGGCTTATGAATATCAATTGGCTCAAGGTCTTGATGGGACAGAACCCAATGTTGAGCTAATTGATCCACGAGAGGCTGCTCTCAAAGCGCCGTCAAACGCTCCAATGGCCTCAGCTGACCCTGATCCCCCAGACCTTTAATGCGCGCTCAAACTGTTTAAGAGGTCGGATTGATTGCAAAGCGGTCGGTTTTTTGAAGATGTGGTCGGGAAGTGGTCGGGGTAAGGCCCGACTGCTTATCTATATCATATTGTTGGATAAAAGGGTTTTTGAAGGAAGTGGTCGTTCTTTATTGAAGCCCTTATAGAAGGAGATCATAAAATGCCTGCTCTCGCTATATGCCTGTCTTCACGACATGCGCGCGTTTATATATCTTTAGCTGCTTATGATAGCTGCTTATCGGTGCGCTGATGGCAAAGAAGGGGCAGCATACGCCTTTGCCTGTGATTGGCGAGGTAAATGATCCAAATACGCTTTATCATTGGATGCGCCGCTTTTTGGCTTATCAGCTAGAAAGACATTACTCTGCGCGTACGGTTCAAAATAGAGAAACCTATCTGCGTTACTTTATCCTTTGGGCTGATGAACGTGGATTGGCGTATCCTAATGAAATCACTCGCCCTGTGTTGGAAAGCTATCAGCGGCATTTGTTCCATCATCGCAAGAAAAATGGTGATCCCCTCTCGGTCCGTTCGCAACATGGACGCATCATCCCGATCCGTGCCTTTTTTAGCTGGCTGGTTAAGAATAATCATCTCTTGTCTAATCCTGCCTCAGATTTGGAGTTGCCGCGTTTGGATCACCGCCTGCCGCGCGCTGTATTGAGCCGTAGAGAGGTTGAGCTCATATTGGGCTGCATCGACACCCAAACAGGGCTTGGGCTGCGTGATCGCGCTATTTTGGAGGTTCTGTATTCCACAGGGATGCGGCGGATGGAGGTTATTGGCCTCAGGTGGGATGATTTTGATATTGAGCGGGGCACGGTGTTTATTCGCATGGGTAAGGGGCGCAAGGATCGAATGGTGCCGATTGGAGATCGAGCGCTGAAATATTGCGAAAAATACCTCTATGATCAGCGCCCCATCTTGGATTTGGTGGGTGATCCCAGCTTCTTTTTAACCAGCTTAGGGCAAGCCTTTACGCCCAACCGCATGAGCCAGCTGGTGCGCAATGCGATTGAGGCGGCTGATATTGGCAAGAAAGGCTCTTGCCATATGCTCCGCCATTCCTGCGCCACGCTTATGTTAGAAAATGGCGCCGATATCCGCTATATCCAGCAGCTTCTGGGTCATGCCTCGATGGAGACAACGCAGATTTACACGCATGTGAGTATCCAAAAACTCAAAGCCGTGCATAGCCTGACCCATCCAGCAAAATTGCATGGAGCAGAGGAAAATAGCGTCGATAGGGATGGCATTATAGATGATATCGAGACAAGCGTTTGAAAAACAGCCAGCTTTGCCCTATCAAAGGCGCATGAAAGCCCATCTCAAAACCCTCTTTGCGTCCGTTTTGCTGCTGATCACAATGTGCCTTGGCGCATTTGCTGCCGCACCTGAAAAACACGCCTTGGGCGATTTTGAAATAACGCACCTCCACCTTGACCAAAATCCAGCCGCTAACAATCTGGCTTCATTAGAAAATTTTGACTACCATGCCAAAATCGCGTCAGAGTGCTGTAATGCTACAAATAAGGGAGAACTAGTTGGCGATAGTTTTGTGCCTCGCGGCAACGGGATTGTCAAAGATAGCACCGTTCAGCTTGACCAGAATATTACAGCGGCAAATGGCCAAACTATTCCGGCAGGCTCCATTGTTACGGAAAGCGGTGGTGCGATTAAAGTAGTTACTCCCAATGGTGTGACTATTACAGGGCGCACTGATAATCTAGTGGAATCAAACCAACTTGCTTTGCCAGCTACAAATAGGACACCAGATTTTTATGTTTCGCCAGATGGAACCGCTGTACCTGGAACAGGAGTTAGATTCTCTGACAGTCAATACGCCGATCATATCGTAGCTAACGGTTCATCACCTGGGACCCCTGGCGGACATTATTTTGGAACTGAAACGTTTCCAAGCTCCACATCGGCTGCAGATGCATATCAAATCTCCCCAGATTGGAGTGATGTGAGAGTCCAAGGTGAGTTCGATACTTTGCAGCTGTATGATCCGCAAACTCAGACTTGGAACATTGAAATACCTACAACAAACGGGAATACAACGAACATTCTAGAACCATATACTTCGGCATATCCAGAGTTTGGAACTGGTGGTGTTCAACAGTATATTACAGCGCCTGACACGCCGCTCAATTATAATAACATAACAGTATTGCCTGAATGATATGACTGAAGAAGAGCTAAAAAAAAACTTGTCCTACCTTGGTCAAAAGTACTTGAAAGGGAGGGTGAAGGCCGATTATCTTGATCGACTGAATACTATTGGTTCACTTCGCTATGGAAAGTTCTTTTTCGGAGAAATCAGTTCGAAAAAAACCAATGACATTTCATGTGAAGATAGACTATTGATGAGAAAAATGTCGTATTTTTTGGGATTTTAAACATGATTTAATGCTACAAATAGGACAGACAATGTATTGCTGTTGGAAAACAAATTTATAAACAGCAATGCACCCGAGCATCCAGACTTTCCAATTTCATCGGGACCAGCGCCCGAAGGCACACGTGGTTGGATGGCTGTTGAAGAAGGACAAATTAATCCGGCTACTGGACAAGTGGATCGGCCAGGAGGGTTTTTATCTGACGACCCAATTAATTCTGTTGGTCAAGTCAGGAATGACCTAGCTGTTCGGGATGATTGGAAGGCTAACCCTACTCATGTACAGGAATTTGAAAGTGTGCCCGGCACTCAAATTCAAAAAAGCACTGTAGGGCCGCAGACTAATCTAGATGGAACAATCCTACCGGGCGGAGGAAGCCAAACTCAAGTCTTGGTACCACATAGGTACATATCCCAGTGAAGTTCTTGTCCCAGTAGGGCCAGCCAAACCTATAGGTGACTAAATTGAGTAGGATTGCATATAAAGACGGTGTTTGGTTGGACCTACGTGGGAAACGTCCTGAAATTGTTTTTCAGCCACCCAATAAATTAGACTATTTCTACCAAACCATGGATGGGCGGATATTACGTTTATTTTCGCGCGCCTGTGGTGGTAAGGAATCTTTAGGTGAAATTTTAGATTTCAACGGAACTCGGTTGGCCAAAATACCGCCATACGTGCATCCAAAATTTGATAAGCCACCGAATTCATATGAAAGTCAAGTTGCATGGGTACAAAGTGAAAAAGGAAATGAAATTGAGTTCGTTATATATTGTTCAAACCCTCGGGATTTTAGGGTGAGGTTTAACCTAACTACACTAGTCTTTTCGTCTCCAGAATTTCATATCCGATAAACATGTATTTTCTTCGCCCTATCTTGCGCTTCTGTCTTGCCATGCTGATCGCAATGGTGGGTACTGGTATGGCTTTTGCCGTGACGACGACTGCGACGGAATTAACTTATCATCAAACTGAAAACCTCCCTCTCTTACAAACCGATGATATTGACTTTGCCGCGCGTGCGCCCCCGCTGGCGGTGTTCAATATTGAGGTCACAGGTGGTGTTACTGTCATACAAGGCAGTGCATTTGCTTTGCATGGGCAAGAAACGGTAGCGGCACTCTTTGGTTTTGGCCGCGACTTTATTGCTACAAATAGGACACTACCTGATTTTCAGCATGGTCAGGTTAACGGTAAATTTGATGCAATAACACCGGGTCCTTTAGATGATGGATTGGCTGAAACTTTTGTAGGTGGGCGATATTCAGAGGTTGTTTTAGACAAAGACGTTGTTTTTCATCGAGCTGGAACTGGAGATGTTCCATTAGGGCAGTTTTTTACGCAAACGCCTCCAGACGGAGTGATTAAGACGCGCATTGATAGTGCCGTCCTACCAGAATGGCCAGGCGGTGGAAAATCTCCAATTGATTCTTCCTTTGAGGTTAAAATTCCGGCGGGTACGAAAGTTTATGTGGGTGAAGTTAGCTCACAAGGTGGTTTTTATGTAGGAGGTACACAGCAAATAGTAGTGCCAAAGCCTTGGTTGCTCGATGGAGTAGAAGTATTAGGGAGCAAGCCGTTGAAATGACTTACGCTGATTTAAATAAGGCTGAAATTTGTTTGATGGAGATGAGTAAGTTATTAATTAGTAATAACTCATCTCTTGATTGGGCAAAAAAATTACAATCACTATCTGAAAAGAAAACCATGCATTCAGATGATTTTAGATTACAGATCAAACGTATGTTTGGCGGAATGGGATCATTAAATGATATTGTTATATGTGATAGTAATGGAAAAATTGACCGAGATGCGAATATAAAATTCGATTACTTTCGAAAAGAGCTATATGAATCAGTTTCAAACCTAATTTAATGCTTTAGCCCCTTCTCGTCATAGCTGTTCTGAACGTTGATAGTCTTGCTTTCGCGCCTTCCGTTTATGCGTCCTATATGTGTGTCGCTGGTTTCTGGTATTAGGTATGAGTTATCTGTTTTTCGCTTTGCTTGTGTTTTTTTGCACACGTTATGCAGCACATGTATTTATCTTTTAAAGCGTTGATTTTGTTTTATAAAATGCGCTTTTTTCTAAAATTACGTGGCAACTAATAAAAACCATTTAAAACCAATGCCTTATAAATCACGGTCCACCTGTGGCCCAGCCTCGGTCCACTTGTGGCCCACCTATGGCCCAAGCTGGCCCACGTGTGGCCCAGCAGATTTAAGGGTTAAGAAGCGTCTTTTAGGAGCATTGCTTCGACGACTTCTTGGATGGTTTTTTGTTTTAGTTTCAGCTCATCTTTCGCGTAAGAAGAGTTCGGGCCTGATGTTTTAGCATCATTGCTTCAATTAAAGAGATAATGGCCTTTTTGTCGTCTTCATGCATTTGGGAGACAACGCTGAATGCGTGTTTCAACTCTTCATTAGGTTCGCGTTCGTGCTTGTCAAACAACAGCTCATCAGCGCTTACGCCGAAAGTTCCTACAATTTTTTTAAGTGCATCGAGTGATGGTTGGGTTTTGCCGCTTTCATACGTTTTTATAGAGGTCACGTGAATGCCGATGAGGTCTGCCATTTGGTCTTGTGTGAGGCCGCGCGATTTGCGCAGTTGTAGAAGGTTTTTATCGAAACTCATCTTTGTAGCTTTCATAGTTATCCGTGTTTCCACCATGTTAGCACCCTCTTCTTGTGTTTTTTCTACTTAGTAGTATAGTACATACCTAAACAATATAGAATCGTCTACTTGACGACTTTTAAGGAGGTCTTATGCCACGTATTTCTGATGTTGAGATTGACCGTTTGAAGTCTGTTGTTTCCTTGTTGGATTGGGTGCGTGGTGAGGGATTGGATGTTCGCAAGAGGGGGAAGGATTGGGTTGTGCTGTGTCCGTTTCATGAGGAGGACACGGCTTCTTGCGTGATTACGCCCTCAAAAAACCTGTTTAACTGCTTTGGTTGTGGTGCGGGCGGGACGATTATTGATTGGGTGATGAGGCGCAGGGGTGTGAGCTTTCCACATGCGGTTGAGATTTTACGCAGCGGTTCGAATGGGGCTGTGCCTGAGAATAATTACAAAGCGCAACATATTGAGCCACTGATGCCGATGGATGTGACGGCGCAAGTGGCGGTAGGTGAGGTTGTTGATTATTATCATGCGTGTTTGCAACAAAGCCCTGAGGCTTTGGCTTATTTAGAGAAGCGCGGTCTTGGCTCACCAGAGCTGATCAAGGAATTTAAGTTGGGGTATTGCAATCGGAGCTTGGGATACCGTTTGCCGTCTAAACATACCAAAGCCGGCAAGACGATCAGGGCGACGTTAAAATCGGTTGGGATTTATCGCCCGACGAGTTTTGAGCATTTTGGCGGATGTTTGACGGTGCCTATTTTTGGCGAAGATGGGTCTGTGTTGGAGATGTATGGTCGCAAGATCCGGCCTGATCATAAGTTGAATAAGCGTGAGATGAAGCATGGGTATTTGCCTGGTCCGCATCGAGGTGTGTGGAATGCTGGTGCCTTCAAAGCTTGTGATGAAATCATTCTCTGTGAATCCTTGATTGATGCGATGAGCTTTTGGGTGCATGGGTTTAAAAATGTGACCTCGATCTATGGCACTTCTGGATTTAGCGATGATTTGAAGCAGGCTTTTGAACGGTCTTCTATTAAGAAAGTCTTCTTGGCCTTTGATGGCGATGAAGCGGGAGAGCGTGCGGCTCATAAATATGCGGATTGGTTTGGAGCGCGTGGGATTGAGGTGCGGCGTGTTCGCTTTCCGCAAGAGATGGATGCGAATGCCTATGCGCTTAAAGTGCAACCCGCCAGTAAGGCGCTGGATCATGTGCTGAGATCATCGGAAGTGATGCGGGCCGCTTCTGGCGTTGGGGAAGGTTTGAGAGATCCCGTTAGTGTCGTTGAACGGGAGACACAAGAAGCGCTGAAAAGTTCGGTAAAAAACGTAGTTGAGAGAGACCCGCCTCTTCTTCATTTAGCTGCAGATGCCCATAAAGCCCCGCGCTGTGAGATGGAAGTCATTCGAGAAGAGGCGCAGATTTATCTCAAGCTTGAGGAGCGGGTTTACCGTGTTCGTGGTTTAGAGAAGAACCTAAGCTATGGGGCGTTGAAGGTGAACTTGATGCTGCGTCGGGAGGCTTTCTTCCATGTTGATAGTATTGATCTCTATCAAGCACGTCAAAGATCGGCGTTTATTCATCAGGCTTCTGTTGAATTGGGCGAGGCTGAGGAGCGGCTTAAGCGCGATCTTGGTTTGGTGCTGTTAAAGCTTGAGGAGCTGCAAGCGGAAGTGATTGAGAAGACGCTTTCGGTGCGCCCACCAGAAGAGGCGATGGATGCGGGGCTTCAAGAGAAGGCTTTAGCCTTTTTAAGAGCGCCGGATCTTATCGAGAAGATTGTTGCTGATTTTGGACGACTTGGAGTTGTTGGCGAAGATATTAATGTGCTTACGGGATATCTGGCAGCAACCAGCCGCAAGCTTGATAAGCCCTTGGCGGTGATCATTCAGTCGAGTTCTGCGGCGGGTAAATCCTCTTTGATGGAGGCGGTTTTAAACTTGATGCCAGAAGAGGAGCGGGTGCAATACTCAGCGCTCACAGGGCAGAGTTTGTTTTATATGGGCGAAAGCAACCTCAAACATAAGATATTGGCGATTGCGGAAGAGGAAGGGGCCAGCAATGCCTCTTATGCCTTGAAGCTTTTGCAGTCTGAGGGCGTCATTACAATTGCTTCAACGGGCAAGGATGATGCGACAGGCCAGCTTGTGACAAAAGAATATAAGGTTGAAGGGCCTGTGATGTTGTTTTTGACGACAACGGCGATTGATATCGATGAGGAACTGCTCAATCGCTGTATGGTTCTGACGGTGAATGAAACAAGGGCGCAGACACGCGCTATTCATGATTTGCAGCGCCAGCGCCAAACGCTTGAAGGCTTGCTTATGGATATGGATCGATCAGATATTTTGGAGCTGCACCGCGGGGCGCAAAGTCTTTTGCGGCCTTTGAAGGTGGTCAACCCTTATGCCTCTGATCTTGATTTTGCGGATAGCCAAACGCGGACGCGGCGCGATCATATGAAATACTTGGGCCTGATCTCCTCGATTGCGCTTTTGCATCAATATAGCCGTGAGATAAAGCGCGTGGATCACCATGGCAGTAAGATTGATTATGTTGAGGTTATCCCAAGTGACATTGCCTTGGCCAATCAGCTGGCTGCTGTTGTCTTAGGGCGCACGCTTGATGAACTGCCCCCTCAGACGCGCAAGCTCCTTATCCAGATACAAGATTGGGTGAGAGGACGTGCTGAAAGGGATCAGCTTCAAATAGGTGACATGAGGTTTAAGCGCAAAGAGTTGCGCGATGAAATTGGCTGGACAGATACGATGCTCAAAATCCATTTAGGACGTTTGGTTGAAATGGAGTATCTGATTTTGCACCGCACCCATGTTCGTGGTGGGGTCGGCTATGAATATGTCTTGGCGGCTGATATCTCTACTGTGGGTGAAATTGGTTTGAAAGCGCCTGTTTGTGCGCACTCTGGGGTTCTGCCGGATGTTGGGGGCAATATTGCGAAGGTATCCTAAGGGGGCATGAAACATAAAAGCGGTCACAGATTGAGGGAAGTGGTCATATGGTGGTCACACTGTCTTTGACCACTTTTAGCAGCATATAATCAATGATTTAGGCTCTCTTTTGGTGAAGTGGTCTGAGATTTGAAATGGATGTATTGGAGGAAATAAGAAATGCCTTTGACCTTCAGATTGCCAAGATACTTTTTGTGGTGGACGGCAAGCTGTGCTCTCATCGCCTTTATCATAAGAAAGCGCGCGCCTTCTTTTTATAAAAGAGTAGCCTCTCTTTTTAGATGCTCTTGCTGTGACGGTTCTTTCTGTGAATGCCCTTTATTCTCAATACATCCTGCCGCGTCTTTCGTTTTGGCTTCTAAAGAAAAATCTCTATGGATGAATTGTTCTTCTTTAGGGGCTGATTTGGCAGCAGATTTAACAAGAAGGCCTTTGTGAATAGATATGCCCAAGAAAGGTCAACAGACCCCGCGCAGAGCCATTGGGGATCCAAGTGATCCCAATACGCTTTATAACTGGATGCGGCGGTTTTTAGAGTATCAACGCCAAAAACATTTTAGCCCGCGTACGATTGGCAATCGCGAGACTTATCTGAGGTACTTTATCCATTGGGCGGATGAGCGAGGTCTTTGCTATCCGCAAGAGATCACCAAGCCTATTTTAGAAAGCTATCAAAGGCATTTATTTATGCACCGTAAGACAGATGGCAAGCCGCTTTCGGTGCGTTCACAACATGGGCGCATCATTCCGATTAGGGCGCTCTTCTCATGGCTGGTTAAGAACAATCACCTGCTGTCTAATCCCGCATCTGATCTTGAGCTCCCAAAGCTTGATAAGCGTTTGCCGAAAGCCGTGTTCACGCGCTCAGAGGTGGAAACTATTCTCAACAACATCGACACAACTGCGGCTTTGGGTATGCGTGATCGGGCTATTCTTGAAATGCTTTATTCGACGGGCATGCGGCGCATGGAGGTGATCAATCTTCGCTGGGATGATCTAGACCGTGAGCGGGGGACGGTGTTTATCCGTGAAGGCAAGGGGAAGGTGGACCGCATGGTGCCTGTAGGTGATCGGGCGCTTCTATGGTGCGATAAATACATGAGTGAAGCACGGCCCGCTTTTGACTTTAGCGGCCAAGAGCCTGCGCTTTTTTTAACAAACCTAGGCGAGGCCTTCACGCCCAATCGCATGAGCCAGCTGGTGCGGGGCCATATCAAGGCGGCTGAGGTCGGCAAATCAGGCTCTTGTCATCTCTTTCGTCACACCTGTGCGACGCTCATGTTGGAAAACGGTGCAGACACCCGCTATATCCAACAGCTCTTAGGCCACGCCAATCTCGCGACAACTCAAATCTATACCCAAGTCAGCATAAGACAACTCAAACAGGTCCACACCCTCACCCATCCCGCTAAAATGAAAGTTGACAGGAAAGAGAGGTGATTTACAAAGATTGTCAATCTTTGTATGATACCCGTGAATTGAAAGGCTATCTCATGCACATCTCTTTGACAGAAAAACTCGATGAATATGTAAAAGGCAAAGTCCAATCAGGGCTTTATAACAATGCTTCTGAAGTTGTACGCGAAGCTCTAAGGCATAAAATTGTCGCTGATGAAACAGACGAAATCAAACGCCAAAAGCTTAGAGATGCAATCGATCCGGCTTGGAAACAGGCTGATCTAGGTGAATTTGCGCAATATTCTTTGAGTGAATCTTTGAATAAATTACGTATAGCTTCTGGCACAAATGGCTAAATATAAACTTACACGAAAAGCCTTAGCTGATTTTGATGCTATCGGTCTTTATAGTCTCGAACAATGGGGTTTAAACAAAGCTGAAAGCTATTTGAGCGATTTAGACGCTAGTTTTGATAGATTAGCTCAAGATGTTTTACTCGGTCGAAATAGATCAGAGATACGGGCAGGCTTGCTTGCATACCCCTGCAATAGCCACATGATCTTCTTTCGAAGAGATGATGCCGATAATGTAGAAGTCTTGAGGATATTGCACCAATCAATGGCATTTGACAGGCATTTATAGCCTTCGTCCTTTAGCGGCCCAAATCCCAAAGCTTCACAAGACATGTTGCATATCTTATAGCTGAGGTATGTTGACCCGCGTTCAAACCTTCCTGACAGGCCTCGCCGCGCTGCTCTTTGCAGCGCTTTTGGCCTTTGCGCCACACCCCGCACAGGCCTCTGCACCAGAAAACGCCTTGTCTCAAAACCCCATGTCGGGGGGGTATCAACTTCTTGAGCCATCCGCTTTAGGAGCTTTCCCCGATAAGCAACTGAACGCCTTAGAAAAATTCCGCCACCACGCCAAAATCGCTCCAGAGTGCTGTAATGCTACAAATAAGACAGCGGATACTCTTAGCGATGCAGTTGATGACGTAAAGCTTTTGCCAGCGCCCTCTGCTATTGGGTCTGCAAGAAGGGCAGAGCCTGGCGTTGCTTCACACGGTGGTAGCTTGCCAACAATTAAGGATGGTGACTCTTGGTTACGTGGAACTGAAAGTAATGCCGGAAGGGTTCCTGCTCAGATAGCTGAACAATTGTCTGGCAAGGAGTTTCGGAATTTTGACCATTTTCGAGAAGAGTTCTGGAGGGCAGCTTCTAATGATCCAGTATTGCGTAAGCAGTTCGATACCGCGGATCAATTTAGAATGCAAAACGGCTATGCGCCACGCGCGAGTGGCAATCAACAAGTTGGTGGACGGACTAAGTATGAGTTAGACCACAACCAAGAGCTTCAGCATGGAGGAAATGTATATGATATGAATAACATTATCATTCGTACTCCACTTAATCATATAAGAGGTAAATAATGAGTTCTTTCAACGACAAAAAATATCGCGAAATGAATTGTACGATACGAGACCTTCTACTGCTACCTAGTATGGGTTTGAAGGAAAATGATTTTTATCTAAAAGAAGAAAAATTACGTAATATTATGGATCAGCTTAGTCTGGATCCTTATTGGTCTGATTACCTCTATTTTCCTAGTAAAAATGGCTTACCTGATTGTATGATCGAAAGTGGGGAAGGTGAATTTGAGATCAATGATGTAGCTATCAAAATAATTATTGAAAAAATTTTATCCTACAAGCCTATTCAACTATAATAACTGCCCACTATTGTATCAGCTCTCTCTCGTCATCAGGTCTTATGCTGAGTTTTCCCGCTTTCTTTTTGCGGTGTTTGGCTTGCCTTTTATTCGCTTTGCTTGTGTTTTTTTGCACACGTTATGCAGCACATGTATTTATCTTTTAAAGCATTGATTTTGTTTTATAAAATGCGCTTTTTTCTAAAATTACGTGGCAACTAATAAAAACCATTTAAAACCAATGCCTTATAAATCACGGT
>CALLMA010000030.1 GCA_938008015.1 uncultured Celeribacter sp. | reverse complement strand
GATGACCAAGCGTTTGATGGTTCTTCATTTGTCTTGAACCCAGGTGGAGAACTGATGCATCAACTCAGCGCCTTTAACCATGAGGTGCGCCATGTTGATTTTGTACAAACTGAAGGCGCTTGGCGCGCAGTGACGGGCGAGATTGTGAGCCAACCTGATGAATGGGAAGGCGATTACCGCGCGATGGTTGAATCTTTGCGTGATTACATAGGCAAAGCTGGGTTTTCTAAGGTTGTTCTTGGGCTTTCTGGCGGGATCGATAGTGCGATTGTGGCAACGATTGCGACAGATGCGCTGGGCGCAGAGAATGTTCGATGTGTGATGTTGCCTTCTGAATATACATCCCAAAGCTCACTTGATGATGCCGAAGATATCGCCAATCGCTTGGGGTGCAAATATGATTACGTGCCTATCAAAGCAGGCCGTGATGCGATCACAGAAACCCTCGCGCCGCTTTTTGCTGGGCTTGAGATTGACACCACAGAGGAAAACATCCAATCGCGCCTTCGTGGGCTTTTGTTGATGGCGCTCTCTAATAAATTTGGGTCTATGCTGCTCACCACTGGGAATAAATCGGAAGTCGCTGTTGGCTATTGTACGATCTATGGCGATATGAATGGCGGTTATAATCCGATCAAAGATCTTTATAAGACACGCGTTTTTGAACAATGTCGTTGGCGCAATGAAAACCACCGAGATTGGATGAAAGGCCCTGCGGGTGAGGTGATACCTGTTTCCATCATCGATAAGCCACCCTCAGCTGAGCTTCGCCCTGATCAAAGAGATGACGACAGCTTGCCGCCTTATGATATTTTAGATGCCATCCTAGAGGGGCTTGTGGATCAAGATTTAAGTGTCGATGAGCTTGTGAAACAAGGCTTTGAGCGCCAAACGGTTAAGCGCGTTGAGCATTTGCTCTATATTTCAGAATATAAGCGCTTCCAATCCGCTCCAGGAACACGGCTGACGCCAAGGGCATTTTGGCTGGATCGGCGCTATCCGATTGTGAATGGATGGCGCGATCAAAGCTAGGCTTCCACATATATTTATTTGATAAGTGAAATGAGAGTGAAATTGCCACCTTCATGCGATGAGAAGTTATGGACTTTTCAGTCCTTGTATGAAAGAGGGAAGGCAATAGGAGAATTGATATGACTGTGACACGTTTCGCGCCATCTCCAACAGGCTATATCCATGTTGGAAATTTGCGCACTGCTTTGATGAATTATCTGATTGCACGCAAAAATGGCGGCCAATTTATTTTGCGCCTTGATGATACAGATGGCGAGCGTTCGAAGCAGGAATATGCTGATGGGATTAAAGAAGATCTTGAATGGCTTGGGTTGCATTGGGATCGCCTTGAGAAGCAATCAGATCGCTTAGATCGCTATCATTCCGCCGCTGATGAGCTGCGTGAAATGGGCCGTTTCTATGAAGCTTTCGAAACGCCGACTGAGCTTGACCTCAAGCGCAAAAAACTTCTCAATATGGGCAAGCCGCCTGTTTATGATCGTGCAGCGCTTAAGCTTTCTGAAGATGAAAAAGCCGCACTTCGTACTGAGCGTGGTGATGGTGTTTGGCGCTTCAAGCTCAAACAAGAGCGCATTGAATGGCCTGATGGTATTTTGGGTGATCTTTCCATTGATGCGGCCTCTGTTTCTGATCCGGTTCTCATTCGTGCTGACGGCCAATTTCTTTACACATTAGCATCTGTTTGTGATGATGTTGATTTCGGGATTACGCATGTTGTTCGTGGTTCTGATCACGTGACCAACACTGCAACACAAATCCAAATTATTGAGGCTTTGGGCGGATCAGTTCCAAGCTTTGCGCATCACTCCTTGCTCACAGGCCCAAAAGGCGAAGCGCTTTCGAAACGTCTGGGCACATTGGCTTTGCGTGACTTGCGCGAGCAGGGCGTTGAACCAATGGCGCTATTATCCTTGATGGCGCGCCTTGGGTCGAACCAGCCTGTTGAAGTATGTTCGACTATGGATGAGCTGATTGAAGGCTTTGATATTAGCACATTCGGTTCCGCGCCGACTAAATTTGATGTGCAAGATCTTTTCCCGCTGACAGCGCAAATCAATCATGCGCGTCCATTCCCCGATATGGCCGATTTTATCAGCTCGCTCGGCGTGCCTTCTGAAGTTGCAGAACAATTTTGGAATGTTGCGCGTGAGAATATCACGGTCAAGGCGGATTTGGCAAAATGGTGGACGCTCTTTAATGAAGGTGCAACCCCTTTAATTGCTGACGAAGATGCGGAATTTGTGGCACAAGCTTTTGAATTGATGCCAGAATTTCCATTTGATGATACAAGCTGGAAGAATTGGACTGCTGCTGCAAAAGAAGCGACTGGCCGCAAGGGCAAGGGGCTCTTCATGCCCTTGAGAAAAGCAGTGACAGGTCTAGAACGTGGCCCTGATATGTCTGCTGTGTTGCCTCTCTTGCAGAAAAAGCCGCAGCTTTAAGGCTGCAAATTTAGGGTTGTACCTTAAAGGCAGTGCGATCATTGCAATAATGATGAAATGATATGAAGGCGATCTAAGAAATTAGGTCGCTTTTTTATTACCTAGGCATCAAAATATGGAGCAGGGTGGATAAATCGCAGAGGGCTTGCTTTTCGGGCTTGCTAAGAATCGTCCGCCTCCATAGACTGTTTGAAAATAGCTTATATTGGGAGAAGGGTTCGCCCCTGCCGAAGGAGCAACCGCCCCGGTAAACTCTCAGGCCCAAAGGACCAGTATAAGATTAACACTCTGGAGAGAGATCGACTTTTAAGGTCAATCCGCCGAAGGGATAGCGTTCTCAGGCAGTTGGACAGAGGGGGCATGAAGCGGTTTTGGCCGTGTTTTATGCTTGGCTGAAGCCAACAAGGGGAGATTTTTATGAACGCGACGACACCACAAGCGACGTTAAAAAAGACACCACTTCACCAATTCCACGTGGATCAGGGCGCAAAGTTTTGCCCCTTCGCGGGCTATGATATGCCTGTGCAATATCCGCTTGGGGTGATGAATGAACATTTGCATACGCGCTCAAAAGCTGGGCTTTTTGATGTCTCACATATGGGGCAGGCGCGTCTCTCTTCTCGTGAAGGCAATGAAGCTTTGGCGCTCGCTTTAGAAGCATTGGTGCCTGTATCTGTTGCTGGATTAAAGGCGGATCGTCAAAGATATGCCATTTTTACCAATGAAGATGGCGGGATCTTAGATGATTTGATGATCGCAAATTGGGGTGATCAATTCTTTGTTGTTGTCAATGCGGCATGTAAAGAGGCTGATATTGCGCATTTAAGGCAGCACTTGCCTGAGCATGTCACACTTGAGGTGGTTGAAGACCGTGCTTTGCTTGCATTGCAAGGGCCGAAGGCTGAGGATGTCTTGGCGGAATTTGTGCCCCAAACGCGTGAGATGAAGTTCATGGATAGTCTTCGCTTTGATGTGAATGGTTCTGAGTGGTGGATTTCGCGATCTGGATATACTGGCGAAGATGGCTATGAAATTTCACTGCCAGCAGATGAAGCCGTAGAATTTGCTCAAAAACTTATCAGTTCTGATGATGTTGAACCGATCGGTTTGGGTGCGCGCGACAGTCTTCGTTTAGAGGCGGGTCTTTGTCTTTATGGGCATGATTTGGATGAGACAACATCTCCTGTTGAAGGAAATATTGCTTGGGCGATCCAAAAAATCCG
>CALLMA010000029.1 GCA_938008015.1 uncultured Celeribacter sp. | reverse complement strand
CTGTTGATCTTAATGTCATTGAGAATGGTCAGGTCCGAAAAGTGGAATTTGATCTTGATGTTTTCAATCACACAGACAAATTCCCTGATCTGCAAATAGATGACACATTAGGGTATTCAGGGCTGCGTCTGAGAGCTGAGTTGGAGAAAAAGGGCATCTATCAAGAATTTGCCGTTTTCCAAGGTGCAAGCTACTTTAGGGGCATTGGCACCGGTGACACCTATGGTCTTTCAGCTCGTGGCCTTGCCATTAACGTCGCGGAACCGAGCGGCGAAGAATTTCCTGATTTTACCGCGATGTGGCTAGAGAAGCCGCAGGCGGGGGATCAACATGTCATCGTGCACGCCCTCTTGGATACGCCGAGTTGTACCGGGGCTTACCGCTTTGATATACGTGCGGGCCAGCCCCTACATATGGATATCTGCGCAACCATCTTTCCGCGCACTAAAATGGAGCATGTTGGCATTGCACCGCTGACATCAATGTTTCAATTTGATGAGACCAACCGCGATAAATTCTCAGATTTTCGCCCCGCTGTTCACGATAGTGATGGCCTGCTCATCAACAACGGCGCCGGCGAAACACTTTGGCGCCCTCTTGCAAACCCAAGAAACTTGCAAATAAGCGCCTTTGTCGATGAAGATCCAAAAGGGTTTGGGCTCATGCAGCGCGCGCGCAAATTTTCTGACTTTGCAGATCTTGAAGCGCATTATCATAAGCGTCCAAATCTCTGGGTCGAACCTCAAGAGAGCTGGGGCAAAGGGTCTGTTGTCTTAGTCGAAATTCCAACAGACCGCGAAATTTACGACAATATTGTTGCCTATTGGAGGCCAGAGGCACCATTACAAGTTGGTGAAAATTATAAATTCAACTATAGCTTACGTTGGGGCGCGCAAGATGATTATGGGCAAGGCTTGCGGGCGATAAACACTAGAATTGGCAAAGCCTTTGAAGATGGTATTATTATCGCCGTTGATTTTGAAAACGCCTTCGAGCTGCCTGATGATCTCAGTGAAATAGAATGGATTGTGCAAGCCAGCGCAGGGCGTGCGACGCAAGGGATTATACAGCGCAATCCCGAAACAAAAGGCGCGAGACTCGCTTTTAAATTCTTCCCAGAAGGAGCGAATTTAATCGAATTTAGAGTGCAATTGCGGTTAAATGAGAAACCATTAAGTGAGACTTGGCTATATAGATGGACAGCTTAGAGAAATATCCCTTTATTGATATGCCTGCGCGCATACCTTTAGGTATGCGAACGCAGGATTTCAAAACAGGTCCATCTAAAACCCATCACATAGAAAATTCACTGGCTCAAAAAGTTTGGCGGCTTGCCGCTTTTGCGCCAGCCCTCGCGATTACAATCGGTTTGCTGATTGGATTTTTTCAATGGTTTGAAGTTGGCGGTGTGAGCTATATTGAAGGTGCTGCCATTGCGCTCATTGGCGTGACGTTCATTTGGATCTCTTTTGCGGTCACTCAAACCCTTGTCGCGCTTTGCAAAATGATCTTCTCGCCCCGAAAATATACAGAAATTCGGGCAGGTCGTGGGGAGGTTCAAAATGTCGCACTGCTTGTTCCGATCTATAATGAGAGCACAAGTGAAGCCTTCGGCAATCTACAAGCCAGTCTGAAAGACCTCGCGAAACGACGGGCAAGGCATACATTTACGGCTTTTATTCTCAGTGACAGCTTTGATGAAAAGATCACCTCACATGAAGAGCAACTTTTCTCCATGTTAAAAAACAATGCCCCAGATGGCATTGAAGTCTATTATCGCAGGCGTGGCAAAAACACGGATAAGAAAGTTGGAAATCTGAACGATTGGATCACGAACTGGGGTGGCGGCTATGACGCTATGCTTGTCCTTGATGCCGATAGTCTGATGAGTGGTTCCGCTATTTTGCATCTCACACGTGCCTTAGCACAAGATGAGCAAGCAGGATTAATTCAAAGCTTTCCAATGCTTATTGGCGCCAAAACGCTCTTTGCGCGCCTGCAAGAATTTTCTAATACGGTCTATGGCTGGCTTCTCGCAGAAGGCCTATCCGTTTGGTCCCAAAGCGAAGGCAACTACTGGGGCCATAACGCTATTATACGCACCAAGGCCTTTGCTTCGAGTGCGAAACTTCCCTACCTAAAATCAAGATCAGGCAAAGAACAACTCATCTTAAGCCATGACTTTGTGGAAGCCGGGATGTTGCGCCGTGCTGGTTGGAGCGTTCGTTTTTTGCCTCAAATTGGCGGAAGTTTCGAAGAAAGCCCCCCTACCCTAATCGATTATGTCATCCGCGATCGCCGCTGGTGCCGCGGCAATTTGCAACACCTGCGCTTGCTTGGTGTCCGTGGTTTTCATCCCATTACGCGCTTTTATATGCTCCAAGGCGCAGTCGCCTTCTTGCTGTCGCCAGCATGGTTGCTCCTGATTTTCTTATGGTCTTCAATCGGCATGGCAAAAGTGAGCAAGCCTGAATATTTTAGTGATACAAACCCCCTCTTCCCGATGTGGCCCGAGCTTACACAGGTAGGCGGTATGACCTATCTTATTTTAATATATTCAATGCTGCTTTTGCCAAAACTCACAGGCCTAATTGCACTTCTCACCCGCTCAAACACTAGGCAGCGTTTTGGCGGCAGTCTGAAATTAGTCACCAATGTCTTATTTGAGATCATTTGCTCCATTTTATACGCCCCAATCATGATGATTCAGCATACAAAAGCCGTATTCTGGGCCATTCTTGGGCGCACTGCAAAGTGGGAGCCACAAAATCGCGGAGGCGCAACATATAGTTGGAAAGAATGCCTTCTCTTTCATTATCTTGAAACAATTCTCGGCGTTGGACTAGTCGTCTTAATCATCTCAAAAATCTTATCATTCTGGCTCCTGCCAATCGCAGTGAGCTTGGCACTCGCAACGGCCTTATCCAAACTGAGCGCCTGCACGATGAAACTGCCATACCTAAAGCTCGACACACCGCACAGCTTGAATGAACCTCGCATTTTCATATCCGCAAAAATTGAAAAGCAGCATTTTGAAACAGAACTTAAAAAACAAAATTTACTGCATCGATAATCCTTAATCTTATCATTGCAGATCGAAATTGCTTTAGCCCTTACTCCCAGATTTGCCCTTCAACACTCCACGATAGCCCCGCGCGCTCTTTAGCGTCGTACATGAGGTGGGCACTATTTGAGGTATTCGTTTCCGGATCACACGTAAGTGGGGTCTATCGGCATAAAGGTACACGGGGTCCCATAGGATTGAGTATGTTTGTAGATCACCGACATCTTCTTGTTCTTGAAGATCGATCAGTTTGGCGCGTTTTGTGAGGCGTCCGCGTTGATCGCATCGTAAAGAGCGGTTTTGCCGACTTTTATGCGGGCTGCGGCTTCACGAACTGTCAGGCCTCTTTCGATTAGCATTTTCGCTCGCTTCAATTTTTCGACTGTGACGACAGCCTTGCGTCCGCCTTTTCTTCCGCGTGCAGCAGCTGCGATTAGACCAGCGCGGGTTCTCTCGCGGATGAGGTAGCGTTCGAACTGGGCCAGAGGGGGTCAGTTCCGGTAGGGGGCAGGATTGTATCATAAGGCGTTTTTAACGGTTGCTCTTCAGGCTAAGTTATTCTTAATCTGCTCAAG
>CALLMA010000028.1 GCA_938008015.1 uncultured Celeribacter sp. | reverse complement strand
TAGGTGGTAGTGCTTTGCTAGAAGACGTATTGCTGAGGCCAAAAACAGTGCGAAGCGGCGCACCATGAGCGTTTTTTGTACCCTCGAGCGTTCCAGTTGCGGGGCCTGAAGGCGGCACAAGCAATAATAATCCATTGCCATCACTAGAGCGATCAGCTTCAAGGGATTCGATTTCGCTTTTGATGAGTTTTCCCTTTAAATGCACTTGATTTTTTTACTACAGTTTTTACCACGCAACGAAAACAATAAGGTGTAATTGTATGCAAATCAAAGCAATTGGAAATCCGGCCAAACGCCTTATTTTTAAGGCTAAAATGCATTAGATTAGACTGAATAAAATTGATGATGGCGGAGACGAAGGGATTCGAACCCTCGAGACGATTCCTCGCCTACTCCCTTAGCAGGGGAGCGCCTTCGACCACTCGGCCACGTCTCCACCTCCCCAGATACAGAGACACAATCGGATGCACAAGTGGAAATTTACCATAATTGGGGTTGAGGGCGAAAAATATTTTTGAAACACGTTCTTCAGGTGAAATCCATCCAAAGTGGGCCGTGGATATTGCTAAAAATATTGCAATTAGGGAGAGGGGCGCGCCTTGTTGAAGGGTTGGCCTTGGTGCGTGTAAGCTCTTCATTCAGCCCCTTAAATCATTTTTGTATCAAATCAGGGCCAGGGCTGATGAGATCGCCGCGGACAAGTCGTGTTAAAATATTGTGAATCTGTGGAATTTGAGAAAATGGAAAGAGCAGTCGATCTCTCATTAAAGGCAATATTTGACTATGTGATTGATACATTGGCGTAAAAAGCCATGATGCGATTTGATATATCATGATGTGATGTCGCCGAAGATTGGCAAATTTTTGCAAAGTTTCTGGAAGGGTAACGTCGTCGTTCAGAGCTTGGGTCAAAGCGAGCGCATCGAGGAGCGCCATATTGCCGCCTTGGCCCAACTGTGGGCTGGCGCGATGGGCGGCATCTCCAATGTGCGCGATCCCTTTAGAATAGGGCTGGCGCATCGTGCCGTGAGTATATGTTGCCATTGTCATGTCATCAATGGAGGGTATTTGCTCTAAAAAGGGCGTAAGTTCGGGCCAAAGAGCGATGGCTTGCGATTTCCACGCATCAATGCCATCCGCGCGCCACTGCTCATAAGAATGGCGCGGTAAAGACCAAAAGACAGTGGCATGATTGCCAGTTTTTTGTGGCACCTTACCACATTCCATAATCCCGATCATATGTCTGGCCTTATGGTAGCGCTGAGAAAGATGCTCTGGATTGAGCGTGGTATTTTTAGGCCAAGGAACGGTCCCCCAGATGGCACCAAAGGGCAGCTTTTTTGAGCGCAGGGGAGAAAGAGGGGAGTTGGCGCCCAAAGCATCAATGATTAAATCAGCGGCCTCGCTTTTTTCGCCATCAGTAAAGATTAATCTGCCCTGCTGATGAGTTGAAACAGTGCAACCAGAATGAATCTTTATCTTCCGCTGCAAAACGGCTTGGAAAAGTTGATCAAAAAGCTGGGCTCTATGGATGGCAAGGCCAAAGCTATCTGGCGCGTTAGAAGCGCCGATAAGATTGTAACCCACATCTAAAACGCGGCGATTGCTCTTCACATCTATCCCTAGCATACGCCGAATAGCATTGCCATTTGAAACACAGTCCTGCCCAATGCCGATTTGATTGAGAACGGCCAATCCAACAGGCTGAATGATCAACCCTGATCCAACAGGTTTAGGGCGCTCAAATTGATCATAAAGTGTTACACAATGCCCTTGATCTGAAAGAAGAGCCGCGGCTGCTAAGCCTCCAATGCCAGCGCCTGCGATAATGATTTTCATTGGCTTATCTTCCTTGTGATACTTGCTGCTTACCTGCTTATAGGCTTCGCAATCCACAAAACAATAAGGCATTCTCAGATAAAAAATTACCATCTAAAAAAACTGTTCCTAAATATAAATCCCATATATTTTAGAGGACCGATCATTGGCTCTCTTGCGACATGAACCTCGTTTCATCGCGCTCTTAGAGAAACTGGCGGAGGCGGATTAGGAAAGTTGAGGCTTTGCATAGTAGAATCGCAGTCGGTTGTGTTAGGTGTGCGCTATGACAGAGATGAACACAGATAGTAGCACAGCACGCCCGATTATTCGTCAGCTTGATGAAGGCGCGATCAATCGGATTGCGGCGGGGGAGGTGGTTGAAAGGCCGGCTTCCGCTGTTAAAGAACTCGTTGAAAATGCGATTGATGCGGGGGCGCGGCGCATTGAGATCGATTATGCGGATGGCGGCAAGACGCTTATTCGTGTGCGCGATGATGGCTGTGGCATGTCGCCACAGGATTTGCCGCTTGCGCTTTCGCGCCATGCGACGTCCAAGATTGACGGCTCTGATTTGCTCAATATTCACACATTCGGGTTTCGCGGGGAGGCTTTGCCTTCGCTTGGGGCTGTTGGGCGCTTGAAGATTACATCTCGCGCGCATGGGCATGAGGCCTCGATGATCAGTGTATCGGGCGGTAAGATGAGTGAGATACAGCCTGCAGCTTTAAGTGCGGGCACAGTCGTTGAGCTGCGTGATCTCTTTTATGCAACGCCGGCGCGTTTGAAATTTATGCGCACAGACCGCGCAGAAGCGCAGGCAATCGGGGATGTCATCAAGCGGCTCGCGATGGCCGAACCATTGATTGGCTTTATTTTGCGCGATGTTTCTTCTTTAAGTGCAGGTGGCGCTGGGCGTGTTGTTTTTCGAGCTGAGCCTGAGACTGGTGATTTTTTTGACAGTTTGCATCGGCGCTTGGCGACAGTTTTAGGCAAGGAATTTGCTGAGAATGCGCTTGCTATTGATGCGGAGCGTGAGGGGATTACGCTGACGGGCTATGCCGCCTTGCCAACCTATTCGCGTGGCACGGCTGTGGCGCAGTATATGTTTGTCAACGGGCGTCCTGTGAAAGATAAAATGCTCAGTGGGGCTTTGCGCGCGGCATATTTTGACTTTCTATCGCGTGATCGTCATCCGGCGGCATGTTTGTTTGTCGAATGTGATCCGCAGCGTGTTGATGCGAATGTGCATCCTGCGAAATCTGAGGTGAGATTTAGAGAGAATGCTTTGGTGAGAGGCTTGATCGTATCAGGGCTCAAGACGGCGCTTTCTAATGCGGCGCACCGTGCCTCGAGCACAGTTGCAGATGCGACTTTAGCCGCGATGACCCCAGAAGATACAGATACGCCTCGCATTTATCAGATGGATCAGAGTTCTAAGCCAAGATTTTCATCGCATTACACGCCAGATCGCCTTTCTGCGCAGGCGATTCAAAAAGGCTATGAGTGGCAAGCGCCTTTGGCGGGCGCTGATGGTGCGCAAAATATTGAGTATGGAGCTCAGGAAGGCCCTCATTTATCGGGTTTCTCTGATGTGGCCGTTCCTTCAGCGCGCGTTGATGAGGGGGATCAATCAAGCGGGTTTGAGCGTTTGCCATTGGGGGCCGCACGGGCGCAATTGCATGAAAACTACATTGTCGCCCAGACAGAGACAGGGATGGTGATCGTAGACGGGCATGCGGCACATGAACGCATAGTCTATGAAAAGCTTAAAAAACAAATGGCAGAAAATGGCGTTGCATCACAAGCGCTACTTATTCCAGAGGTGATTGATTTAGGCGCGAATGATGTTGCGATATTGATGGAGCTCTCGGACGATTTGGCGCAGCTTGGATTGGTGTATGAAGCCTTTGGTGGCAGTTCAATTGCCGTTCGAGAAACGCCTGCGATTTTGGGGCGCGTTGATGCGAAGAAGATGATTGAAGATGTGCTTGATGAGTTGAATGATCAAGGCGATAGTCAGTCTGTTAAGGCGCGGATTGAAGCAGTTTTGAGCAGGGTGGCGTGCCATGGTTCTATTCGCACGGGGCGGCGCATGCGCGCTGATGAAATGAATGAGCTGCTTCGTCAAATGGAGGCGACACCGCATTCTGGCCAATGTAACCACGGAAGGCCAACCTATGTTGAATTAAAGCTTTCTGATATTGAAAGATTGTTTGGGCGAACATGATAATAGATTTTTCCAACCCGATGGTAGCGCTTGCGTTGGTGGCGGCCATTTTCCTTATTTTTATCGCTATTTTGTTGATATTAGTACTTCGAAAATCATCAGAGGCGTCGAAAATGGCGTTGCCTATGGCGCAGCAAATGAACGCTTTTTCTCAAAGGATACAGCATATTTCTGATGCGCAGCAGCAGCTTTCTGGTGGTTTGGCGCATGTGTCTAAAACGCAAGCGAGTGTACAAAATAATATGTTGGCGCTCATGGAAAAACGCCTTTCCGCCGTCACGGAAACGATGAGTGTGAATTTACAAGGCTCAGCGCAACGTACGGCTAAATCATTAGGTGAGTTGCAGCAGCGCCTTCAAACAATCGACAAGGCACAAGAAAATATTGAAAAGCTTTCAGGCAATGTTCTTTCTTTGCAAGACATCTTATCAAATAAGCAAACGCGCGGAGCTTTCGGCGAGATACAACTGAATGATATCGTTGGAAAAGCTTTGCCAAAAGATAGCTATTCTTTGCAGGCGACGCTTTCAAATGGCAAGCGGGCGGATTGTTTAATTCATTTGCCAAATCCTCCAGGGCCGATTGCGATTGATAGTAAATTCCCGCTCGAAGCTTATGAAGCGCTGCGGGCTGCTGAGACGCAATGGGAGCTCAATGAAGCCGCAAAAATGATGCGCCAAGCTGTTAAAAAACACATCAATGATATCTCACAAAAATATATCATTGATGGTGAAACAGCTGATGGGGCGTTGATGTTTCTCCCTTCTGAAGCTGTGTATGCGGAGCTTCATGCGAATTTTTCTGAGGTTGTGCGCGAAGGTTTTGATAAGCGGGTTTGGATTGTGTCGCCGACAACATGCATGGCGACGCTCAATACAATGCGCGCGATTTTGAAGGATGCGCGTATGCGTGAGCAGGCGGGTTCAATTCGCAAAGAGCTTGCGCTTCTCTATAGCGATGTTGACCGCTTAGAAACACGCGTTGGCAATCTGGATCGGCACTTTCAACAAGCATCAAAAGATGTGGCGGAAATCAAAATTTCTGCTGAGAAAGCTGGGAAACGGGCGCATCGATTGGATAATTTTGACTTTGAAGAATTAGCGGAAGATACGCCCCAAAGCGTACCTTTCAAGCCTAAAATATAATCGCCTCAAGGCCCCGCGCGTACCTACATATTTGGGTAATTGGGCCCATCGCCGCCTTGGGGCACAGTCCAAGTGATATTTTGGCTGGCTTCTTTAATGTCGCATGTTTTGCAGTGCACGCAGTTTTGAAAGTTTACAACAAACTTCGGCTCGCCTTGTTCTTGCTCAACATATTCATAAACACCTGCTGGACAATATCTTTGAGAGGGGCCGGCGAAATCTTTTAAATCAACTTCAATGGCCGTCTTTGCATCGGCCAGTTTGAGGTGGCTTGGCTGGCTTTCTTCATGATTTGTGGCAGAGAATGAAACATTGGTCAGGCGATCAAAGGATAATATTCCATCGGGTTTTGGATAGTCTATTTTGGGATGTTTTGAGGCCTTCTCGGTGCTTTGTGAATCTGTTTTCCCGTGTTTTAAAGTTCCGAATATGGATTTCCCAAAAAGGTGGTTCGTCCACATATCAAAGCCGCCAAGTGCTAATGAGGCCCAAAGCCCCCATTTAGACCAAATTGGTTTGACGTTGCGAACGGGCTTCAAATCTCGGGCCACAAGGCCTTCTCGCAGCTCTGTTTCATAGCATTCAAGCGTGTCGTTTCTGCGGTTGTCTTTGAGTGCTGTTACAACAGATTCAGCGGCTGCAATGCCTGATAACATCGCATTATGATTGCCTTTGATGCGCGGGACGTTGACGAGGCCAACGGAACATCCAAGAAGCGCACCGCCGGGAAAGGCTGCTTTGGGTTGCGATTGATATCCACCCTCAGATATGGCGCGCGCGCCGTAGGTGACGCGCTTGGCATCTTTTAAAAGGTCGGCAACCATTGGATGGTGTTTAAACCGTTGGAATTCCATATAGGGTGACAGATGTGGATTTTTATAATTGAGATGGGTGACAAGCCCTATGAAAACCTGATTATTTTCAGCGTGATATATGAAGCCCCCGCCGCCCGCATTAGAGCCCAATGGCCAACCCATTGTATGGATGACTTTGCCCTCTTGGTGGTTTTCAGGCTTGATGTCCCATATTTCTTTGATGCCAAGCCCAAATTTTGGCACATCTCTATCGGCTTGCAAATCGTATTTGGCGATCAGCTCCTTTGCTAAAGACCCTCGAACACCTTCGGCAATAAGCACATATTTCCCTAAAAGCTCCATGCCAGGCTCACTATCAGGCCCAATGGATCCATCGGCTTCGAGCCCAAACACACCAGCGACGACGCCGGCAAGCTCTCCATCCCCGCCATAAACCAACTCGGAGCAAGCCATGCCTGGAAAGATTTCTACGCCAAGTTCTTCTGCTTGTTCCGCGAGCCATCGACAGAGGTTCCCCATAGAGACGATATAATTGCCATGGTTATGCATGAAAGGTGGCATGGGAGCGCTTGGAATATTATATTTTTTATGTTGCGTCAGATAGTAGAAATTATCTTTTTGCACTTCCGTTTTGACAGGGGCGCCTTTTTCTTTCCAATCTGGGATCAATTTATTCAATCCGATTGGATCTAAAACGGCACCTGATAAAATATGCGCACCCACTTCAGAGCCTTTTTCCAAAACGACAACGCTTAGATTGGAATTTAATTGCTTTAGCCGGATTGCAGCTGATAAGCCTGCAGGCCCCGCGCCAACAATAACAACATCATATTCCATTGATTCTCGTTCGATATGTGGCATTTGGGCTCCTGTAAAATCGTCTATGTTTATTTAAACCCTTTTTTTCGAATGGGTCAAATTTGTTGTCTGTGCATTATCCTTATATATTTTATAATTCGTTATTTTATAAAGCGGACAGACACGCTCAGGGCTTGCAATTCGTTTAAGAACTGGGTCATGTGTAGGTCTTATATAAACGAAGACTTGAAGGTTCTTCAAATTATCTTAGATGAATACAGTCAGTTCAGACTTAATATTGAGGCAAAGTTACTATGGAAAAAATTCTGATGACTCGCAAAGGTCACGCGGCTTTGAGTGACGAGTTGAAGCAGCTCAAGTCAGTCGAGCGTCCGGCCATCATTCGAGCGATCGCTGAGGCACGCGAGCTTGGCGATTTGTCAGAAAATGCTGAATATCATTCGGCACGTGAAAAACAGAGCTTTATTGAAGGTCGTATTAAAGAGCTGGAAGGCATTTTGTCCCTTTCAGAAACAATCGATCCAGCGACACTTTCTGGCGCGGTGAAATTTTCTGCAACGGTGACAATCGTTGATGAAGATACGGATGAAGAAAAAACTTACCAGATCGTCGGTGAATATGAAGCCGATATTGAGCGTGGGCTCTTAAATATCAAATCACCTTTAGCGCGGGCTTTGGTCGGCAAAGAAGAAGGGGATAGCGTGGAAGTGCGCACGCCAGGTGGCGATAAAGCATATGAAATCTTAAAAATAGAATATAAGTAAGATTATTTCTATTGTGTTTGTTTTGGCCTGCAAAAACCACCTTTTGCAGGCCATATTTTTACTTCAGGTAAGGTTTGTGCTCGATCAAGCGTGATGAAATCGCTTAAATAAGTGTTGCCTCAGTTGCGGCTCTCAGCTCTTCTTGGGTGACGCCTTCGGCAGTTTCAACGATTTTGAGGCCGCCTTCCACAACATCCAAAACGCCCAAATTCGTGATAATCCGATCCACCACGCCTTTGCCAGTCAATGGGAGTGTGCAGGATTTGAGTACCTTACTTTGGCCATGTTTATTAGTGTGATCCATAACAACAATCACCCGCCCAACACCGGCGACAAGATCCATTGCCCCCCCCATGCCTTTCACAAGCTTTCCCGGGATCATCCAATTGGCGAGGTCACCGTTTTCAGCCACTTCCATCGCCCCTAAAATCGCCGCAGCAATTTTACCACCGCGGATCATGCCAAAGCTGGTTGCACTATCAAAATAGGCGGTATTCTCGATTTCTGTAATCGTTTGTTTGCCAGCATTAATCAAATCAGCATCTTCATCGCCTTCATAAGGAAAAGGCCCCATGCCCAGCATCCCATTTTCAGATTGTAATGTGACTTTCACGCCTTTCGGGATAAAATTGGGAACCAGCGTGGGAATGCCAATGCCAAGGTTTACATATGTGCCATCTTCAAGTTCGCGCGCTGCACGTGCGGCCATTTGATTGCGATCCCACATGGTTTATGCTCCTTCTCTTTGGCGTAATGTGCGTTGCTCGATGCGTTTTTCATGCTGGCCTTGAATAAGACGATGGACATAAATACCCGGCAAATGCACGTGATCTGGCTCGAGCGTGCCGACGGGTACAATTTCTTCCACTTCCATGATGCAAATCTTACCGCATGTTGCTGCGGGTGGATTGAAGTTGCGCGCTGTCTTGCGGAAGATCGCATTGCCCGTTTCATCGGCTTTCCATGCTTTCACAATGGAGATATCTGCGAAGATACCTTCCTCCAAGATAAATGTCTCGCCACCAAACTCTTTATGTTCTTTGCCTTGCGCGATGACTGTTCCAACACCTGTTTTCGTATAAAAACCGGGGATACCGCAACCGCCAGCGCGCATTCGTTCTGCAAGCGTGCCTTGGGGATTGAATTCTAATTCTAACTCGCCAGAGAGATACTGCCGCATGAATTCCGCGTTTTCACCGACGTAAGAAGACATCATTTTTTTGATTTGTTTGGTTGCAAGAAGTTTGCCTAATCCAAAATTATCAACACCCGCATTGTTGGATGCAATCGTCAAATCTTTGACTTGGCTCTCAACAAGCGCGTCAATCAAAAGCTCAGGAATACCACAAAGGCCGAAGCCTCCCGCCGCAATGAGCATACCATCATGAAGTATGCCCTCTAACGCATGACTTGCTGATTTATATATTTTACTCATCGTTTCTCCCATGTGTCTTTAAAATAATCGCTAAATCCATAACATTGGTTCCCGTAGGTCCTGTAATGATTTGATCACCGCTCAATTCGAGCGCTTGAGCAGAATTAGCTGATGATAAGGCGTGCTGTGCATTGGGGGCCCTTTGAAAAGAGGTGCCATCGAAAAATCCTCCCGCCGCGTTGGTTGGGCCATCTGTTCCATCTGTTCCAGCGACCAAGCCAGAGATGCCCTGCCGCGATTGAAATTTTTGCGCGAGCATGAGGGCTAAGGCTTGGTTTCGTCCGCCTTTGCCTGGATTGCGCGGCAATTTAATTGTCGGCTCGCCGCCGAAAATATAAAGCCCTTCTGGACCGTCACTTACGACCTTCAGTATACGCTCACAAACCTCATCGACATCGCCATAAAGCGTTTCTTCATTATGTTGCACCGTGATCTTTTGGTTCATCGCGGCATGGGCAACAGCACGCCGCGCCGCTGCGTTTGAGGCAATGATAAAAGATTGATGCGGGATCGACGCTGAGGCGTGCGGCGCCCCAATGCCAGATCCGATTGTACCGATTTCATCCCCTTCAACATCAGATATAGCTAATGTCGTCGCGGAGGCCCCTTGAAAATGCTCAAAGAGGCGACCGCCTTTGATTCGAGATATATTTTTGCGCTTGGCGTTGATCTCCGAGATGGTAAGGCCGGCACTGAGTGCTGAATTTGTGAGGCTTTGAAGGTCTTCGAGTGCGTAGGGATCTTCCAAAGCTTCCACGAGAGAAGATGCGCCGCCGGAAACTAAAACCAAAAGCCGTGCGGAGCGGGGGCAAGAGGAGATAAAATCAAGAGCCATTTGGCCGGCGGCTAATGAACTTCGATCTGGAATGGGATGGCTTGTCTCAATCGCGGTCACTTTGGGGGGCAGGTTGGCGTTTTTGAGATGGCCTGTCTTGGTGATCAAAAGGCTGTTCGTATTGCTCTGCCAAAGAGCCGGCAACCCCTCAAACATCGACAAAGCCGCTTTTCCAACGGCTAAAATATGCGATGGGCTTTCGATTTTTTGCTGTGATATGAAATTGGATACGGCCAATTGGCCTTGCGAAGCGCAAACGCCAGAATTGAATAAATCTAGCAATATCGTTTTATTATGTCCCACAATGAATACTTTCGATGTCTATATAAGGTGAATATGCACAATGCTACGCCGCGCGTCTCTTGGGCTTACTCGAAAAATCTTCAATGATTTAACATTATAGAATCGATTTGGATTTGAAAGCTATTTTGTAAATATAATTTTACGACGTCTCTCGGGGCGTCTTGATCTGCATTCTGGCACGAAGAAGTTGGTTTCTAGTTTTGTTCGTTGCGCTGATGATGCTGGGGATGTTCCGTTTTAAACATATTTCCGCGCCGTCATGATGGGAGGAAGATGACGGCGCGGCGGTGTTGGTTATGGTTGCTGATTAGCTGTTTTTCTCTGCGAGCTTCTCGGTTGAAACTTCAGCGCCGTTGACTGAGAGCACGGCGAGGAGATCGTCTGAGCTTGTGGTGCGGATTTTGACTTTTACATCTGTATTCGCCCCCGCGCTCACATCTGACATGCCAAGAAGATCGCCGCGCTCGCCGCCGTGGTAGTTGTAGATTTTGAGCGTGCCATCTGCTGAGGCGCGCACGAGATCTAGGGAGATGTTTGTGTCAAAATTTTGTGCGCCGCGATCGAAGATTGCATCGGCATGAGCTGCGCCGCCAAAAAGAAGTGTTGAAGTTACGATTGCTGTTGCGATTGTCTTG
>CALLMA010000027.1 GCA_938008015.1 uncultured Celeribacter sp. | reverse complement strand
TGGTCGTATCACGCACTCTTACCCTCATTCATGGCGCTCCAAAGCGCCTGTGATCTACCGCAATACGCCTCAGTGGTTTGCCGGTGTCGACCGCAAGCTTGAAGATGGCATGGGTCAATACGGGGATACAATTCGTGAGCGCGCCTTGCGCTCCATTGATGAACTCGTCACATGGCATCCGCAAACTGGGCGCAATCGCCTGTATTCCATGATTGAAGCGCGCCCTGATTGGGTGCTCTCTCGTCAACGCGCATGGGGTGTGCCTCTCACGTGTTTCACGAAGAAAGACACGCTGCCAACGGATCCAGACTTCTTGCTTAAAAATGATGAACTCAATGCCCGCATTGCGGCAGCCTTTGAAGAGCATGGTGCAGATGTGTGGTATGAAGAGGGCTTCAAAGAGAAGATGCTCGAAGGCATTGCTGATCCTGAAGGCTATGATCAAACATTTGATGTACTTGATGTGTGGTTTGACTCAGGTTCAACGCATGCATTTGTGCTGCGCGATCGCGAAGATGGTTCTGCAGATGGCATCGCCGATGTTTATCTTGAAGGAACGGACCAGCACCGCGGCTGGTTCCACTCCTCTCTCTTGCAATCTTGTGGCACGAAAGGGCGCGCGCCTTATCGCAATGTTGTGACACATGGGTTTACCTTGGATGAAAAAGGCATGAAAATGTCTAAATCTTTGGGCAATACCATCGTGCCAGAAAAAATCATCAAGCAATATGGTGCAGATATTGCCCGCCTTTGGGTCGCTCAAACGGATTATACAGCCGATCAGCGTATCGGCCCTGAAATCTTGAAAAACGTCGCAGATGGATACCGCCGCTTGCGCAATACAATGCGTTATATGCTTGGCTCACTTGCAGATTTCTCTGAGAGCGACCGCGTTGAACCAGCAGATATGCCTGAGCTTGAGCGCTGGGTGTTGCACCGTTTGAGCGAGCTTGATGAGCAAGTGCGCAAAGGGTATGCGGCATTTGATTTCAACGGTGTTTGGCAAACGATTTTCACCTTTGCGACTGTGGATCTCTCGGCGTTCTACTTCGACATCCGCAAAGATGCGCTTTATTGTGATGGGGATACATTAGATCGAAAAGCAGCACGCACCGTGCTTGATATTCTGTTCCACCGTCTTACCAAATGGCTTGCGCCAATCCTTGTCTTTACAATGGAAGAAGTGTGGCTCGAGCGTTTCGGAGGGGATGAAAGCTCTGTCCACCTTGAAGATATGCCGGAAACACCAAGCGCGTGGAAAGATGAAGAGCTTGCGCAAAAATGGGCGCAAATCCGTCAATCTCGCCGCGTTGTCACAGCCGCACTGGAAATCCAGCGGACTGAGAAGGTTATCGGAGCATCTCTTGAAGCGGGGCCTGTGGTCTATGTCTCAGATGCGGAGGTCTTGAAGGCTCTTAAATCTGTGCCATTTGCTGATCTTTGTATCACTTCCACTGTGACACTGAGCGATGAAACCGCCCCAGATGAGGCGTTTACGCTGAGCGAAGTGGAAGGCGTGGCTGTTGTCTTTGAAAAAGCAGAAGGTGAAAAATGCCAACGCTGCTGGAAGATCTTGCCAGACGTCGGCACGCATACCCACGAAGGCGTCTGCGGACGCTGTGATGAAGCTTTGACCAATTAAAACGCCCAATGCTTACTTAAGGTATAACCGGCAAAGGCTATGTGTCTTTGCCGGTTTTGTTAAATAAATCTTTTGCCATTTCCATCACTTCTTTTCGCTCTTTTGGCAGCATGATAAATCCGCCAAGACTCGCGCCAATCAGTGGTAGGCCAAACTGAGCGGCGATAGTTGCTGTGCCTAATATTACTGTTGCTGGCACAATCCGATCAATTTTCTCACGTGGGATGCTGGCGAATTTATCGCAATAGAGTTTCCATGTAGGGATGATTTTCTCAGCGTCGTCATCTCGCACCGTGTCTTTTATGTCGATGGTTGTTTTGTGTATTTCTTCAAGTGCGAGCAGCATGGCGCAGTATCGTGAAATTTGTTTGCTGCAGTCTTCTTGGTGTGAATCATCACGGTAGTTGACTTTCTGAAGGCGCTCGATTTCTAAAGCAATAAATCCTATTAGCGCATCGATTGTTGGGGGCAGGGTGGCTTTATTGCGTTCAATCGCTTCACGCGTGGTATGAATTTCTTTCTGCGAAATTGTTGAACCTGAGAAGCTTTGTTCAGTTTGGGATGTGTAAGACTGCTCTATGATTTGCTGTTGTTTTAAATCCTGCGTTGTAGGAGCTGTTTTCTCATATTTCTGCCAAATCTCATGGATCACCTTATTTGCATGTTTATCGCTTTTTTCCCAATCTTCAGGGTCGATTAGAGCAATTTCTTTCATCATCTCGGGATTAAGAGGGCGGCCGGCGAGATGGGCGTCGTACCAATGCACCCAAAACTCCCAGCCCTCGGGTACATCTGCCTTGAGCTTGTCCCATGACAATCGCAATGGATTTACTGCTGCCCATAAAGGCAGAGGGGTATCGAAGCCTTTATGGGCAGCATGATGGGCATCGATCCAAAGGCGACCCCAGATTTGTTTTTTGCCGATGAAGTTGATCGAGATTGCGTTGTGTGCGGCGCATGCAGCTAAAACGGATTCGCCATTGGCTGAGTCTTTGGTGACAGAGAAGGCGGCCGAGGCGGAAGAAACGGCAGAGTCGCTAGAAGGATGGAGGACGGTAGGGGAGCTAGAGGCTAGTGTGGCTGCAGAAGAGGCTAAGGCTTCGATTTCATCGGCCGGAATGATGCTTGCAGCTGATGAGATCAATAAGCATCTCAAAAACGGTAGAGAAGAGGCTTCGGTCGCATGCTGATTTAGCTTGCTGTAAAAAATCAAAGGCATCACCCGAAGGGCGCTGCGGGAGGCGAGCCAGATGGCAATTTGTCGAGCACGCTCTTCGCCATGGCTCTCAGGCAGGCTCTCTAGCCATGTTTTAAATTCATTTTCATTCGTAAAACTGATCATAATGGTAGCTTAATCGCATCATGCAAGCCATTGCAAGCGCTCATGATTTTGCTTGTGGATGCGTCGCCTTATAGACTTCCAAAATCCGCGCGCCGTCAACTGCCGTATAGGCTTGGGTGGTCGACAGGGAGGCATGGCCTAGTAATTCTTGGATAGTACGCAGATCACCGCCCGCGTTTAGGAGGTGCGTTGCAAAACTATGGCGCATGGCATGGGGTGTCACAGATTTTGGGAGCCCAAGTTGCATGCGCACCGCGGCTGTTGCACGTGAAATGAGGCGCGGATTGAGCGCTCCGCCTCTTTTGCCTTTAAATAAGGCTTCTCCACGGCGCATGGGATAGGGGCATAGAGATATATATTGCTCAACAGCTTGCCGCGCGATCGGCAAAAGCGGCACAATGCGTTCTTTTTTTCCCTTGCCTAAAATGCGCAGGCTATCTGTGAGAGGGAGGTGGTCTGCTGTGAGACCAAGCGCTTCAGAGATGCGCAAACCGCAGCCGTAAAGCAGGGTGATCACTGCACTGTCTCTTGCGTTCATCCATTGCTCTTCATGCTGCTGGGCGGCGGTGTCAATGACATCAATCGCGTCGTCTGGGGCAATGGGGCGGGGAAGTTTGGATGAAAATTTTGGCGCGCGCATGGAGAGGATATCTGTTGCATCAAAGTTTTCACGCTCTGCAATCCAGCGCGTAAAACTTTTGACGCTTGAGAGTTTGCGCGCAAGGCTTCGAGCTGTGATTTTGCGAGACCTTTCATGCGCCATCCATGCACGCATATCTTGCAGTGAGATTTGATCTATTTTTGAGGCGCTAAAAGAGCTGCCGTAATGCTGGCCTAAGAAGCTAAGCCAAGCGATGACATCCTCATGGTAGGCTTTTATTGTATGATCAGAAGCGGCTGAGAGGGCGCGCTTGTGATCCAAGAAATGCATAACAGCTGAGAAGACCTCGTCTGAAATATTGGGGTTCATGAGTTCAGATGTTTTTGCATGATGCGTTCAAGGGCGCCTGAGAAAAAGGCTAAAAGATCGGTGCTATGGGCGGGGGTAAATGTGCCTTGATCACTTGAGCCAAGCAGCAGCATTGCAGGCATTCGCCCTTCACCCAAATTGATTTGGATCACGGCTTCTGATTTGATTTTCTTAGACTGGAAACCAAAAAGATCACTGCCTGTTTCAGAGATGTCGCGCAAAACGATTTGGCGAAGAGGGATATTGCGGCCCAATGTTGCATAAAGGGAGGTAAATCCCGGCTCTGCTGTGAGGAGGATATCTTGGAGATCTTCGAGCGCGGGTTCATCAAGATCTTCTTCTGTTTCGAGCACTAATTTGATGGAATCGACGCGCAGGCTGGCGGCAATAGGGCCAGATAATTTGCGCAGGAAGCTTTCAAAATCGGCGGTTTCGAGCAGGGCCAAAACAGCGCGATGAATTTGATTTGTTCCAGAGACATTTTCATAAGCGGCGGCAATAACGCCTTGATGGGTGAACTCCAGCTCACCCAGGCGGTTTTCCATCCGTTCTAAGGCCACGCCGCGCAAATCGACGACATTCGCCGGCTTCTTCTCATTTGAGGCTTCAACCAGCGTGCGCATAATATCAGGATCTTTTAAGATGATATCGGGGTTTGATAAAATTTTATCGCGGATTGCTTTTGTGAGTGGTGAAAAATTGGGGCTGCTCAGCTCGTTCATTTTAGATCTTTCGGTTTTTTACTCATTATAAAAGTGATCGTGAAAATTATCTATAAAATTCATTTTCAAACAAAAGAAAACACCCCTACGTCAGATGAAGGGGTGTTCATTTTCTTAAAAAGGCAGGTAATCTTATAAGATTTTGATGCCAGCTGCTTCGATGTCAGCAACAAAAGCAGCGAGGCCTTTATCTGTGAGCACATGGTTTGCCATGGCTTTGATCACAGCTGGTGGGGCTGTTATCACATCAGCGCCGATTTTTGCGCAATCTGAAATATGATTAACAGTGCGAATTGAGGCTGCCAAAATCTCAGTTTCAAATCCATAGTTGTCATAGATTGTGCGGATGTCTTCGATGAGTTCTAGCCCATCAATATTGATATCATCCAAACGTCCGATGAAGGGGGATATATATGTCGCGCCTGCTTTTGCAGCTAAGAGAGCTTGGTTTGCGCTAAAGCAAAGAGTGACATTGATTTTATGACCCTCATTTGAAAGTGTCTTACAGGCTTTTAAGCCGTCCAACGTAAGAGGCAGTTTGATCACAACGTTTGATGCGATTTCTGCAAGCTTACGGCCTTCCGCCACCATCGTTTCATAATCAGTAGCTGTGACTTCAGCGGAAACGGGGCCATCCACAAGATCACAAATTTCTTTTGTGACTTCGATGATGTCGCGTCCTGATTTTTTGATGAGGGATGGATTGGTTGTCACACCGTCTACAAAGCCAAGATCATTAAGCTCACGGATTGCTGGGACATCGGCAGTATCTACGAAAAATTTCATTGAAATTCCTTTTGGTTTGAGAAAGCAGCAATAAGATCAAAAAGAGTTGCTGCAAAATTCCGTCCCCTTTGTAGGCTATTTTGCGACTTGAATAAAGTCTTTTACGCCCCTTGCACAAACATCTTAAATCTATTTTATGAGTGGAATGGATTTCTTTTCTGAAGGTGCATTGGTCCGTGTTGTGACATGTGAGCCAATTGAGCGCCCCCTTGAGTATAAAGCCCCTGAAGGGGGATGCCGGATCGGTGATTTTGTGATCGTTCCTCTTGGGATGCGAAAAGTCTTGGGCTGTGTCTGGGATATTGGCCGAGGCGGGTTTGATTTGTCAAAAGCACGTTCGATTTCTATGATTCTTGATGTGCCTCCCATGCAAGAAGAGATGAAATTATTCCTAGAGAAAGCCGCCAAATATACGATTACGCCTTTGCCACTTATTCTGCGTCTTGCAACGCGCGCGCCGGGGCTGATGAATCCTGTCTCGATGAAAAAAGTATATCGTTGCGGCAAAAGCAATGACATGAAGATCACGGCATCGCGTCAAAAGGTTTTAAGTGTTTTTGATGAATTTCAAGGCTTGTGTTTTACGCTGAAAGAATTAGCCGATTTGGCAGGTGTGAGCAGTAGCGTCATTAAAGGGATGCTGCCTTTCGGGGCGGTCTTGGAGCAAGAAGCGCCAAGAGATTTGCCCTTTATGCCTCTTGATCCAGATAAATTGGGTAAAACGCTCAATTCGGATCAGCAAGAGGCATCGCAAATTTTGAAAGCCAAAATTCAAGATAAAGGATATGCAACAACGCTTCTCAAAGGGGTGACAGGCTCAGGGAAAACAGAAGTCTATCTCGAAGCCGTTGCCGCCTGTCTTAAAGAAGGGCGGCAGGCATTGGTGCTTTTGCCCGAAATTGCACTCACATCTGAGTTTTTAGACAGGGTGGAAGAGCGCTTTGGGGCACGGCCTGCGGAATGGCACTCTGGCGTTTCAATGACCGAGCGCAGACGCGTTTGGAAAATGGTTGGAACGGGAGGCGCGCAGATGGTGATCGGTGCGCGCTCGGCCCTCTTTTTACCATATCAAAATCTTGGCCTCATCGTTGTCGATGAAGAACATGATGGATCTTACAAACAAGAAGAAGGCGTATTTTATTCTGCGCGTGATATGGCCGTTTTGCGCGCATCATTATGCTCCGCATCCGTTGTTTTAGCGTCTGCCACACCTAGCCTGGAAACTTGGGTTAATGTCGAAGCTGGAAAATATACGCGATTAGATTTGAAGAGCCGTTTTGGACGAGCCGTGATGCCTGATATGCAGGCCATTGATATGCGCGGCGAAAAACTCCCCTCTAATCGCTTTATTTCCAATGCTTTGGTGAAAGAAGTTGAAAAGCGCATCGATAAGCAGGAACAAAGTTTACTCTTCATAAATCGCCGTGGTTTTGCCCCTGTTACCATTTGTCGCGCGTGCGGGCATCAAGTTGCTTGCGATCATTGTGATACCCGCATGGTTGAGCACCGTATTCACAATTATCTGATGTGTCATCAATGCGGTGAGACAAAGCCGATACCGAAAATATGCCCCTCTTGTAAGGTTGAAGGGAAATTGGCACCTGTTGGTCCTGGTGTGGAGCGTTTGGCGCAGGAGGCGGAACAGCTTTTCCCCGATGCCAAAATCGCTATTCTTTCCTCCGATCTTTTTACAACAGCGCGCGCCCTCAAGCAGCAAATCCAAAAGATTGCCTCAGGCGATAGTGATATCGTGATCGGAACGCAGCTGGTCGCCAAGGGGCATAACTTCCCGAATTTGACGTTGGTTGGCGTGATTGATGCTGATTTAGGGCTTCAAGGATCAGACTTGCGCGCCGCAGAACGCAGTTTTCAGCTGATCCGCCAAGTGGCGGGACGTGCAGGGCGGGCTGAAAAAAAAGGCGCGGCCTTTTTGCAGACTTATCAGCCGGAGCACCCTGTGGTTGAGGCCATTCTTTCAGGGGATGAGGAGGGGTTCTGGAAGGCGGAGGCGCAAGAGCGCAAAGCGGCTGGTGTGCCGCCTTATGGAAAAATGGCGGGTATCATTTTATCTGGTCCCGAATTGAAGGATGTGATGCAGGTGGCCAATCACTTGGCGCGAAATACGGCACCATTGAGGCAGAATCATATTCAAATTTTCGGCCCTGCACCCGCACCGATTGCTCGCGTGAGAGGGCGTCATCGGGTGCGTTTTTTAATTATGTGCCAGCGCAAAGCGCCCTTGCAAGCTGCCATTCAAAATTGGGCGCGCCTTGTCAAACTGCCAAGTGGGATAAAGCTACAGATTGATATTGATCCGCAATCTTTCTGGTAGAGTGACGCATAAAAAAGGCGACCCATAAAGGATCGCCTTTAAAACATAAATTATGTTTTAAATTAGTTTACAGCTGCGATTGTTGCAACAGTAACAGCACCGATAAGAAGGTATAG
>CALLMA010000026.1 GCA_938008015.1 uncultured Celeribacter sp. | reverse complement strand
GGCCCAGCTTGTCTTGGGTTTGCGTTTTTGGCTGAGCATTCGCTCATTTTACTGAGGCCGTTCGGTAGTGGTTTAGTTTTTCAGAATTTTTTAGCTATTGTTGCCATCCATACGCCTGAAGGTTGGTGTATGTTTAGGTTTGATTGTTGGTTTGCGTCGATGAGTTTTGCGTATGATATGTCGATATCAGCGAAGCCGCTTTTGAGGCGTAGGCCTAGTGTTGCGCCTGTTGCTTGCCAGAATTTTGTGTCTAATGATTTATCTTTTGCGATGAACCCATAATCAAGGCCCGCGTAGAGCTCTGGTTGTCCAATATGTTTTGTTTTTAATTTGGTTGGGGTATAGGAGATTTCTTGGCGAAGAAAGGCGCCTTTGCTGCCGCGGGCAAGGGATGCGAAGGTGCCGCGCACGGTTGAGACGCCGCCAATTGCAAACTGCTGTCCACCATAGAGGCGATCATTGCTATATTGCCCGCTGAATGTGGCGCTATAGCCAATGTTGGCGTTGTCACGTTTCCAAGATTTTTCATAGCTGGCATTGGCCAGCAGGCGCAAGAATTGGGCGTCTGGCTGCGCGGTTGATTGTTGCGAAGCGTTTTCAGCACCCAAGCCGCGCAGGCCTTTTTCAAGACGGAGCGATCCTTTGAATGTGCCCTTTTTGAAGGGTCTCTCATGTGAGAGCTCAATGGCGCCTGTTGTAAGAATGCGCGAAGATACCTCTATAAAAACCCCATTGGAGAAGTTCTCATTTTCAGCGCGATTGATGGAAAACGATAAATGCGTTTTGCTCTCTTGATCGCGGTGTATAAGGCGCTTGAAGTTGAGGTTATGTGTGGAAGACCAACCATCTGCTGTGTTTGCGGTTGCGATGCCTGGGGTTTCTTGTTCGTAATAAGAGCGGGCGATGCTGAACTTATTTTCCCATTTGCCATAAGGGAGGGTGAGGCCGATTGAATAGGCTTTGGTGCCCAATCCGTCATACCCCCAGTTGAATGGGTTTGGAGACATGGATTTCGTATGGCTGATTTCCCAGATATCATTGATGCCTAAGAGATGATCATATGTGAGTGAGATGGTGCTCGAATATTCCCCGAGCGGCTCTTGGCTATAATTATTTGCAGAATATTTAAGCGCCCAAGGTTTTTCGCTTTTTGCAGATATATCTAAGATTGATTGCCCTGTTTGAGAGCCTGGCTGAAGCTCCATTTCAGCGCTAAAGCTCTGCATGGTGCGGATCGTATCCAGACCTTGCTCAATCGTTCGTATTTGAGCGATTTCATCGATGATATTTGGGTAAACGAGGGTTTGCCAATCGTGATCTATTTCAGAGTTGAAGCGCACGGCTTCGATACGCCCTTCCACAGTGGCGATTGTGAGAACGCCTTGCGAGAGATCTTGTTCGGGGAGATAGGCTCGTGAACTGATGTATCCTGCGTCGATATAAGCGGATGTGACAGTTTCTAAGACTTTATTGAATTCATCAAATCCTAAACATCTGCCCTCAAATGGAGCGCGCCAGCTGCGAATGGTTTCTTCATCAAAAAGGGCAACCCCTGTTATCTTCACTTCTTTGATGGGCAGGCAATTTGCGGCTGCGCCTTGCGCGAAGAGGGCGACAGTGGTGCAAAGGGTAGCAAGGGTGAGTGAGGGTGTTTTTAATGGCATGATGTCAGTTGTGGTTTTGAATAAATATTGGTTTTCTATAAGGGGCTTTAAAAAGAAGTTAAACTTAGTTAACAAGCGAAATATTATACATGACCCTAATTTACGGGGCTCAAGGCGACATTACTTATCTAAAGAGGCATCAATGCTAAGACGATTGATCGGGCTCATCATTTTATTTTCTTTCTCGGCGTGTACAAGCTTTGATGATACGCCCACCCCTGAGGAGGCGGCCAATCAAGCGGCTGAGGCCAGTTTTGAATCGGCTGGCGGCGATCTTTCTTTTTCCGCCCAAGGTGGCTATGTTTTTCGAGGGATACCTTTAGAAGAAACTGGCAAGGTCAATGGGCAGCCAAGTTTTGCTGATATTGATATTGCGGGTACGACCTATCAAGTGATTGCATCTCAATTTAGATATGGCACCTCTGTCTATGCGGTTTCTGCCTCTGAACAATTTGCAGAAATTGGCAGCGATCAAACGCCGGTTGCGGATATCAATTCGATTACTATCGCAAATTATGCCGGCAAATATGCTCAGCGTGAGATTGATGCGGGAGGTATCATTTCTGAAGAGACCTCCGCCAATATTTTGTTAGAGCTTAATCTCAACACGGGAAGTTTGACGGCGCGAACGGGGCCTAATGTTGAATATGCTTGGGATGCGGGTGCTGGGCAATTCGCGGGTGTTAATGGCACGGATGGGGCAGCTATTGCCTATGAAGATCAAACGCTTTTAGGCCATTATCACCTTGCGGATCCACAGAAGGATACCTTTGGGACATTCTTTGCTCGTGGCTTTGCTGGTGGCGAGGATGAATAGGATTCACAGTCCGGATAAATATTAACAATATATTAATTTATGCTAGAAAACGCCTTATACGGGTGTTAATAGGCTGGGATAAACCTTTATAATGGCTTGGAGATTTGAATGCCTTTGAAGAAGACTTCTGTCCGCTTGATGACAGCTCTATCAACACTATTTATAAGCTCAGCGCCGCTTTTTGCGGATGTACAAGCAGGACTTGATTTGCTTGATGCAGGTGATGTTGCAGGTGCGGCGACATCGTTCCAAGAAGCGTTTGAAGCTGGTGACGGCGAAGGCGCTTTCTATCTTGGACGTTTGTTTGAATTTGGCGTTGGCGTTGATGCCGATCTTGCGCGCGCCTCCAATCTGTATGCGGCCGCATCGAATGCGGGCTCTGTAAATGCGATGAACCGTTTGGGTCTTTTATATCTTGAAGGCACAACCTTGCTCAAAGATTATAGCGCGGCACAAGAGCAATTCTGTAAAGCAGCCGATGCGGGCGATGCCAATGGCCAGCTCAATTGCGCGCTTCTCGTGCGCGATGGTCGTGGCGGTGAGGCGGATGCGGATCTTGCCATCAAGCATCTTGAAGCGGCCGCGGCGCAAGATAATATCGCTGCAACAAATGTTTTAGCTTTGATGTATTCACAAGGAGAAGATGTGCCTTTGGATCTCGGAAAAGCGCAAGAGCTTTTCGCACAAACAGCAGACCTTGGGAATGCGATGGGCTTGTTTGAGCTCGCCAAAATTCACGGCACAGCGCAAGACGGCCAAGCCGTTGATTTGGTCAAAGCTTATTCTTTTGCCAACCTTGCGGCTGTGCGCCAAATGCCAGAGGCCATTGCTTACCGCGACGAGTTGGAAGCACTAATGGATTCCGCACAAATCCTAGTGGCGCAAAAAATGTCACAGGATTGGACGCAAGAGCGCATCGAAGCGCAAACAAATTCTCAGTAAATTATAGCTGATCTTGAGGCCCTTTGATATTTTTGGGGCCTCAAATATATTGCCTGCTTTAAATTTTTTTGGAATAATTTCATGTCTTCTGGTTTTACAAAAATTGTATCCTCTTTTGCCATATTTTCGATTGTGCATACAACAATTGTACAGGCGCAAGGGGTCACAAGTACGCCGATTTCAGGAGATTTGAACATCTACAATAGCGCCAGTGGCGTGCCTGTTGTAGATATTACAGCCCCAAATGCAAACGGCGTGTCGCATAATATTTATGGCGATTTCAATGTTGGATCTGAGGGTCTGATCTTTAATAATAGTGATCAAAACTTTGCCAATACCCAATTGGGCGGCGTCATTTATGGCAACGCAAATTTAAATAATGGCACAGCCTCGATTATCTTAAATGAGGTCCTTTATAACAACCCATCCGAGCTCGCGGGCTTTATGGAAGTGGCGGGGACCCGCGCTGATGTGATCATTGCCAACCCCTATGGGATCACATGTAATGGCTGCGGATTTATTAATACAGATCACGCCACGCTTACAACCGGGACACCTTTCTTCCAAGCAAGCGAGTTCCAAGGCTTTAACGTCACCCGCGGTGCTGTTGAGATCGGGCAATTAGGCGCGGATGCGACGGGCGTGAGCCAGTTTGATATCATCTCACGTGCTGTCAATTTTGATGGGGCGATTTTAGGCCAAAATACACGCATTATTGCTGGTCAAAACGACGTTCTTTATGCAACAACGGATATCACAGAGCGCGACGCTGACGGCTCTGAGGCGCCGGCTCTTGCGATTGATAGTACAGTTTTAGGCGGGATGGCCGCAAGCTCGATCACGATTGTTTCGACGGAAGATGGCGTGGGCGTTAAAGCGCCGCAAAACATGGCCGCCAACGCCGGCCAGATGCGCATCACGGCAGATGGTCGCCTTGTCTTTGGGACGGCGACAGCGAGCGAGAAAATTGAGATTAAAGCGACAGAAGAGGTTGTCGTTGAGGAGCAGATTTATTCCGCAGCAGAACTTGATTTGGCCGCTGGCCAAGGGTTGATTTTAGAAAGCAACGCACAAATCATCGCCGAGAGCGCCGCTGATATTGACGCTCAGGCAAATATTGCGCTTTTACAAGGGGCGATGATCGCCTCCAATTCTGAGACACTGAAGCTCGAAGCTCAGCAAAATCTGACATTGGCTGAGAATGCTGCCATCGTAGCCAATGGCGCAGCACTTGATATTGATGTTGCAGGCGATATCAGCCTCGCCCAAGACACAAATCTGCAATCGCAGGGCGATGTTGATATTACAGCGACGAACCTAACATCTGTTGGGCAAACGGGCATCGCCGCCGGGGCGCAAGCGCAAGACGGAAGCGTCCAGGCTGCTGATTTGACAATCACGCTTTCCGATACGGCAAATCTGATAGATGCGCGCCTCTCTGCAACAAATGATTTAAAATTTGACGCCGCCAGCATCACAATCGCACAAGATATACTCCCGGCCTCACAATTCTTGGCTGGTGATGATATTAACCTCACCGCGCAAGACATCAACCTGGAAGGCGCTGAGCTTTTCTCTGAAAACAATCTGCAAATCAATGCGCAAAATTTGAGTTTTGAACAGGTTGTAGCCCATTCTGGCGGTCAAATTGATCTGATTGGTGCTGAGACGGGCTCTACATTTATCGAGGCGACAGAATTTGTCGCGCAAAACGATATTAGCATTAACAATGGCACCATTGAAGCTCATGCGCACATAACAGCAATTGAAGGGGCGCTGGATATTTCTAGCTTGTCAGCTGATCTGTTTCTATCTGGGGAATTATTCGCGGGACAAAGCCTAACACTCAATTCACAAGGCCATCTAAATAATGAGGCCAATAGTTCGGCAACGAACAATCTAACAGCACAAGCGGTTCTTAACCTTTCGCAATCAGGGGTATTCCTTGCTGGCGCTGCTGCTGATTTTAAAGCGGGTCAAAATCTCACGGTGGATGCAAGTGGCTTGAATTCATCGATTGGCGCCACACAAGAGCAATCAGACTTGCTGTTATCGGATGTGGGTTCGCTGCATCTCTCAGGTCAAAATGTAGATATAAATGGTGATTTTAGAGTCCTAGGCGAAACACTCGTTGTCGCATCAACCGGTGATATTACAACGACGGGTAGCCTTATCTCTCTTGGCAATATAACCTTTGACGCCCTAGGTGAGATCAAAAATAGCGGCACTCTTTATAGCAATGAGCAATTGGAAAGCCTCTCTGAGAGTGTTGTCAATACCGGGACAATAGAAGCAGCGCAAACCATTAAAATCACAGCCCATGATGTCTTTGAACATCAAGGGGTGCTGCACGCGAGCGGTGCTATTGATGTTGATGTGAATAAGTTACATCTCGGCGGTATCGTGCGGACCAATCAAGATTTTTCAGCGACGGCGTTATCTGATGCTCAAGTGACCGGTACAATCGAAGCAGAAGATCTTATTAATATCAATAGTATGGGAAGCCTACAACTTATAGATGCTTCCTTGCAGGTTTGTAACGGTCGAGCGCAATTGAGCGCTCAAAATAGTTTAGAGTCCAACAGCAATATTTGCGCCAATCAAGGGATTAACCTTGCAACAGGATCGGTTCGCTTAGAGGGTTTATATTCCTCTGAGGGTATCATTTCTGTGAGCTCATCTTCAGGTGATGTGAATTCTCAAGCCAGCATAGAAGCATCTATTGTTGAGATTAATGCTCAAAACCGCGCAACAATAGCTGGAAACATAGTTTCAGATGATTTTGCGATTACCGTTGGTGAAGACGTGGCGTTTTTGGGTGCAATAGCGACCAATGTTATTGATGTCAAAGCCCGTGATTTTAACAACAGCGGTATTTTAACAGCAAATAGCAATGCGGTTTTTGAAGCGACTGATAGCTTCACCAATAGCGGCACGATCAGCGCTTTGGGTGAAGGGAATAACGAGCATGCTGGCAAGTTGGTCATCAGCGCCTCTGGCGATTTGACCAATAGCGGCACGCTAGATGGCACAGCCCTGACCTCTCTTTC
>CALLMA010000025.1 GCA_938008015.1 uncultured Celeribacter sp. | reverse complement strand
GCGGAATGTGGTGTGGTTGTCGATCATGCAACACTGAATCGTTGGATCGTTAAGCTGACACCTGAATTGTCGTTGGAAGCCCAAAAACAGAAACGCCAAACTGGGTCATCTTGGAGGATGGACGAGACCTATGTTAAGGTTAAGGGCAAGTGGAGTTACTTGTGCAGAGCGTTCGCTCGAGAGGGGAAAGCCGTTGATTTCATGCTCTGTGTAAAACGCGATGGTAAATCAGCACGCCGATTTTTCAAAAAAGCAATTGCCCAAAATGGCAGCCCTGAAAAAGTGGCTATCGACAAAATCGGAGCGAATTTGGTGGCGCTGTAATGGACAAAAGTCATACAAAAATTCAAAAGGGATTTGCCAATGATCGATATTCGCCAGAGCAAATATCTGAACAATATTGTGGAGCAAGACCATTGGTTCATCAAAAGGAAAATCCGGCCGATGATGGGGTTCAAAGCCTTCAACAGCGCAAGTGCAACGCTGCAAGGGATTGAGATTGCTCACATGGTCGGCAAAGGACAAATCGGTTCTAAAGGGCAGTCCGCTTTCGACGTCTTTGCGAAACCACTACCGACAGGCGCCGGTAGGATTAGTGATGTGAAGTACAATGCCCTCCGTAATTGCGCCGTTCGTCGTTGAGAAATACCCGCGTTCCCAAAAGTGACGCCCCCAATAGCGCTTCCTGATCAGCGGAAACTCTTGTTACACCTTGAATGATGAGCGCCCCTTAATCTTGCGCACCAGATCGCTGATCGCCAGTTTCGGCGGAACCGAGGCGAACATGTGCACGTGATTGGTTGAAAGGACACCTTTAAGTATTTCGGGCGCCATTCTCCGCACAAACTTGACGGCAAATATCACGCACGCGACGCGCAACTGACCATGCAACACCTTAAATCGGTATTTCGACGACCAAACGAGGGGATAACGATGATAGTAAACGCAATGCTTGCCGCTTGAATATTGCATAATTTTAGGGAGGATAAACTCATAACATGATTCGCATACGCTAAAGCAATTCCGACTAAAAGTCGGAGGGTTTAGACCCAATTGTGGATACCAAATGTAGAGCGCAACACCCCTCGCATCAATCGCGCGCCAAATCGATTAGCCCGCAACCGAACAATCCCCCAATTGACGATCACGTCTCGTTCAGCCAGAAGATCTTCAACATCTGCAGTGCTGAAAACAAACCGATGATACACCCAAACGGCGTAGGAGATGATTTGATGAAGGAAGCAAAAGCCCTTCAGCCCCCAGCATAGAACTAGGTATTTACATCAAACCATCATATATTTGCATTCAAGCCTAAACAACTTGGCAATACCTTCGTATCTTATCAAATCTGCCATTTAATGGAAGATATTCCCCCATCTACTTGATATCAAATCACAACCACTTTTAAATCTTGGCACTCATAATATTATTAAGGTTGCTAATATCTTTAATTAAGGCTTAAAATATTACATCTGGCCAAGTGAAATTCGGTAATATTTCATGCGGCAACAGATATTATGGGAGGATTTATGCTTAATAAAATTAGTAAACTGGCACTTGGTGTCATCATGGGAGCAACTCTATCGGTGGCGGCTCATGCGCAAGATATTCGTTTTTTCACGATAGGGACAGGCGGCACTGCTTTTACCTATTATCCTGTCGGGGGCGTGATTGCTAATGCGATTTCAAAACCTCCAGGATCACGGGAATGCGGCCAAGGTGGCTCATGTGGCGTAGAAGGTTTAATTGCTTCTGCGGTTTCATCGCGTGGTTCTGTTGATAATGTCAACGCGGTCATCTCTGGATTACGCAACTCTGGTTTTGCACAATCTGATGTAGCTTATTGGGCCTACACTGGAACGGGCACAATGGAAGGCCAAGAGCCCGCGACTGATTTGCGCACAATCGCAGCGCTTTTTGAAGAGCACATTCACCTTGTGACCTTAGAAGGCAATGGGATCAACTCAGTTGCAGATCTAAAAGGCAAACGCGTTTCTGTCGATGAGCCCGGATCAGGCACCTATGTAGATTCAAGCCTCATTTTAGAAGCAAATGGTTTATCTTTGTCCGATATAAACGAAGAAAACCTGAAAGGATCCGCGGCAACTGAAGCGCTTCGTAATGGCAAGGTTGACGCATTATTCATCGTTGCAGGATATCCAACAGGTGCTTTGGTTGAGTTAGCTTCAGCCGCAGACATGAAGCTCGTTCCAATTTCTGGCGCAGGCGCCGACGCCTTGACAGAGAAATACGGGTTTTTTGCGCAATCTGCTATTCCAGAGGGTGTATATGAAGGCGTAGACGCCACTCAAACTGTCGCAGTTGGAGCGCAGTGGTTTACGAATGCGAATGAAGATGATGATCTCATCTATCAGATCACTAAAGCATTGTGGAATGATGAAAGCCGCAAGCTGCTGGATGTAGGTCATGCAAAAGGCAAAAATATTACTGCAGAAACGGCATTGAACGGAATAGGCGTTCCATTGCATGCAGGCGCCGAACGTTTTTACAAAGAAGCCGGTTTGCTTGATTAAAGCAATCGCTCCTAAAATCCCTGCTTAGCGATAGGTGGGGATTTTTTGTATCTATTTACAGTGAAATAACGCAATATTAGGACATCTAAAATGGCCGACACCCACGAATTAAGCGAACAAGAGATTGCTGAACTAGAACGCAAATTTGATAGCGAAAGCGCTTTTCGCCCCATGGGAACGAAGATGGCGTTTCTTGTCTCTTTTCTACTGGTCGCAATGTCGGTCTATCATTTTTATGCAGCTGGTTTTGCTCTGATCCGAGAGCTTTTACATTTTGGAATCCACCTTGCCTTCGTAATGGGCCTTACGTTCCTTCTATTCTCATGGAAAAAGCAGACGGATGTTACAGACCCTCCAAAGGGATGGATGTATGTAGATGGTGTTTCAATTTTTGACATAGCTTTAGCCATCTTAGCTGTGTGTGCTGCGCTTTACCTTCCGCTGATCCCCCCTTCTGAGGCGGCTATACGTGCGGGGAACCCAAATGCAATGGATACCTTTATGGGATCTGTTGTTTTATTATTTACACTCGAAGCCGCGCGCCGATCAATTGGCTACACCTTACCTCTGATTGCTGGGGTTTTTATCATTTATGCAATTTGGGGCAATCATGCTCCCGGCCTATTGCGTCATGGCGGCGTTGCTTGGAATGGTTTTGTTGATGGAATTTATGGATCACAAGGCATTTACGGTATCGCCATTGGCGCGATGGCGAAATATGTCTTTTTGTTTATTTTGTTTGGTGCATTGGCGGCTCGCATAGGGTTGGGCCAATTATTCATTGATTTAGCGACAATCGCAGCGGGACGTTATTCAGGCGGCCCTGCCAAGGTCGCAATTTGTGCTTCAGCATTTATGGGATCAATTTCGGGATCATCGATTGCCAATACAGTGACAACAGGCGCCTTAACGATACCTGCAATGAAAAAGGTTGGATACCCTCCTCATTTTGCCGGTGCCACTGAAGCGACGGCTTCTACAGGCGGTCAGATCACACCCCCCGTTATGGGCGCTGCCGCTTTTATCATGGTCGATTTCTTAGGCATTCCGCTGCGTGACGTCTTAGCTGCAGCGCTTTTCCCTGCATTTTTGCATTATTTCGGTATTTTCATCATGGTACATTTGGAGGCTAAAAAACTTGGCCTTCGCGGACTATCTTCAGACGAAATGCCCAAAATAAAAGCTGTTTTGCGCCTCAATTGGTTGGCAGCTGCACCGCTGATCATTCTCATCTATATGATTTTATCAGGGCGCACACCAGACTATGCTGCAGTTTATGCGATTATCGCTTGTGTTGTTGTGGGGATGATTAAACCTCATGAACGCATGGGGCTCAAAGGCCTGTGGGAAGCGCTTGCCGCTGGCGCGCGAGGGACGGTTGCGATCGGTTCCGCTGCTGCTTGTGTTGGGATTATTGTTGGCGTTATTACCTTAACAGGAACAGGCTTTCGGATTGGTGCGATTGTTATCCAGACTGCAAATGATTTTGCTGGATATGTTTCGGCTTTATGGCCGCTGAGCTATTTTGATATTCACCAATGGTCTTTGTTCTTTTCATTGGTGCTGGTTGCGATGGCATGTATCGTCATGGGAGCTGGTGTGCCAACGACGGCCACCTACATCATCCTCGTCTCTGTTACGGCAGGCGCCTTTCAAATACTCGACGTTGAGCCATTGGTCGCGCATTTCTTTGTTTTTTACTATGGCGTTTTGGCCGACATCACCCCCCCTGTCGCGCTTGCGGCCTATGCAGCAGCAGGCATCGCAGGGTCTAATCCCTTCAAAACAGGAAACACCGCATTCCGCCTTGGCATCGCAAAGGCATTAGTCCCCTTTGTATTTGTTTATTCACCGGCTCTTTTGTTGGTGACGGAAGGGTTTACTTGGTATGCGTTCTTTGTGACCTTATCTGGCGCTATGCTTGGCATTGCGAGCCTTGGCATTGCCTTCACGGGCTTTTTGTTTAAACCAATCAAACAATGGGAGCGCTGGTATGTTGCATCCGTCTCTTTATTGTTTATTGCGCCTGGCGCTCTAACTATGGGAATAGGCTTGGCGGCCCTGATCCCATTCGGCATAACGCAATTTACCCGCAAATAATCAGAAATCATGTTTTACAATGGGTCGGAAAAATAGCTTTCGACCCTTATATTTTATAGGTTTCGGTCTCATAGGGGTAATATCACGCTAACAATTCGGATTGCCGTTTTTACACTTACGATCTAACAGTTTGATCTGAAGCAGCGCCGTCTTAGCGGAAATGTTGCAGAGCTTTCGATTGTCCTGTGGATTACGGTTCCGAGCAGTACTCTTTTCGACACTTTGAACCAAGCTGCAGCTCGTGCTTAATTCTAAATATCATTGCCTGTTTTGGTTAAACATAATGAACGTAACATTGCTCCTGTGACATTACCCTTGCCGAATGTAGCATTTCCCTTAGTATCGCAGAGGATAGGTACAAGCATACAAAGGAAATCCCATGACTAAATTGACAGGAAAATGCCTCTGCGGCGATATCTCATTTGAAGCTAACGGCGACGTACCTGTTATGGCCAATTGCCATTGTACAGACTGCCGTCAGTCTACAGGAAGCGCCTATGCTGCATTAATGTTCATGAAGCAAGATGATGTGAAGGTTACAGGTACACCCAAAACATTTGAACATAAATCTGATGCGGGCTCTACAATGACCAAACATTTTTGTGGCGCGTGTGGCACGCCTTTGTTTACACAAAATTCGGCAAGAGCAGGCATGCTAGGTCTACGCGCAGGTCTGATTCGAGAAGAAGAAGAATTCTCGCCGAAGGTCAATGTCTACACATCCAGCAAAATGACAGCGACAGTTCTCGACGAAGGGCTTGCAGCTTTTGACAAAATGCCTGGGTAAAGCCAACTAGCCCTCCACAGACATTCGATACTGTGGAGGCTTTAATCGTTTTGCGGCGGCATGAAGCGACTCAACATTGCTCGGTTACACGTTTAAGGGAGATTATACTGATCTAAAATGAGGTCATAGTACCTGCCTGGGTAATGTAACGTTCACTATTTCCACCCAAAAAAAGGTAATGACCTTTAGAATTAAGCAAGGCCTGCAACTTGGCTCCAAGTGCCGAAAAGAGTGCCGCTCGAAGCTGTAATCAACCACGCGGAAAGCCAAGCCGCATGTGAAATTATTTCTGGTGGGTAACGATGGCGTTTATAGCTGATTGCTTGGGTCTGCATTTCAAAATGCTAGATCATAAGTGTAAAAACGGCAATCTGGATTGTTAACGTGATATTGCCGCAGTCATGGCACAAAAATGCAGCGCAGCACTCAAATGCGCTGCTTCGATATTGAAGGGGCGATTTCAGCGGTACTTACTTTTTATCAATATTGTGGTTATACTGATTATGCTCGTCCTTAAGCGAAATGGCTATTATATCGTGCGGTTCTATATATTTTTCTTCATTATATTCACGTCTCTCCAGCTGCCCTCAAAAAGCACGGCTTTGGAAGGGTATAATATGGCCCCTTCAGGAACAGCTTCTCAAAACACCACAGGATTTAACGGGGTCGCGTCACGCGCAAATGATGGAAACACCGATGGGATCTATAGAAATCGCTCAGTGCAGCACAGTAGCAGAGTAGCTGTAGGCAATTGGTGGCAGGTTGATTTGGGTGAGATCAAGCATATTGAGACAATAAACACGTGGAATAGAACAGATTGCTGTGTGTCGCGTGCAAGGGATTTCCATGTTTTCGTCTCTGATACGCCCTTTTCGGGCACCTCCATTGCCAGTTCACAAAATCAAACTGGGGTTAGTGAATATCACTTTGCTGGTATTATGGGGAGGCCCACAAGTTTTACCATAAATAGAACAGGCCGCTATGTTAGGTTACAAATTGCGTCTAGAAACTATATGAATGTAGCTGAGGTTGAAGTGATCGGAGATGACTTGGAGCCAGCAATCTCAGTTGTAAAAACAGCCGATATCTCATCGGGTGCTTCAGTTGGGCAAACTATAACCTATGAGTATGTCGTCACAAATTCAGGCACTGTTCCGCTTACCAACGTTGTGCTATCAGACATTCATAGAGGCACAGGCGCCCCACCAATCCCCAAATCCGAAACTTTACTTGAAGACAATCGATACAGCGGCGATTCGATAGACTTAACGCCGGATGATGGCACTTGGGATGTCTTAGGACCAAAAGATGTTATCGTACTCCATGGAACATATATTGTGCAACAAGAGGACATTGATACTTTACAATAACACTCTCGTTTTCACGAGTATAAGGGATCAATTTCACGCGCATTATTTTCATCCCAAATAAGCAATGACCTTTAGGATTAAGCAAGAGCCTCCGCTTGGCTCGAAGTGTCGAAAGCTTCTAATCTGTGACGTCATACTTCAGTACATGGCATTGTATTCCAAACGTGATGCTGCCAGCACCAGCTGGCCGTTGTTCGCTGTGGTACAAAGTTAAGAAAACTAGTTTTCCTAACAGGACCCGTCGCCTAATCTAGCACCCTGATTGCGCCTTAAAGCGCTAAGGGGTGGCGCAATTGTACTAATGTGGTGTCGGTATTTTACCTGCTGAAAGTGTTAAAAAGGCGTAAATAGAAAAATGGCCTTGGATATAAGCTACAAAGAGCAAAAATATGACTAAATTTAGCGGGTTCAGCATTTTAAAACACGCCTTTACCGGCCACAAAAACTGGACGGCGCAATGGCCAGAAAGTCAGCCGAAGGACGAATATGACGTCGTTATCGTTGGCGCGGGGGGGCATGGTTTGGGCGCTGCGTATTATCTGGCGAAAGAACATGGTATTACGAATGTAGCTGTGGTTGATAAGGGCTGGATTGGTGGCGGCAATACAGGTCGCAACACGACAATCATTCGCTCTAATTATCTGTATGATGAAAGCGCGCGTTTGTTCGATCATGCCGTCGATCTTTGGCAAGGCCTTAGCCAAGAGCTCAACTACAATGTCATGTATTCCAATCGCGGAGTTTTGATGCTGGCTCATACGGTCCATGATATACAAAGCTTTAAAAGGCACATCCATGCGAACCGCTTGAATGGCGTTGATAACCAGTGGTTAACGACCGAAGAATGTAAGGCTTTTTGTCCACCGCTCAATACGTCTCCGACGGCACGTTACCCTGTTTTAGGGGGGGCGTTGCAAAAGCGTGCTGGTACTGCACGCCATGATGCTGTTGCTTGGGGGTATGCGCGAGCCGCAGCCTCACGGGGGGTAGACATTATCCAAAACTGTGCCGTCACGACGATACGGCGCAACAGCAATGGTTCGGTCGCGGGTGTGGAGACTGAAAAAGGCTTTATCAAGGCAAAGAAAGTTGTTGTCTCAGCTGCGGGGCATACTTCGGGCATCATGCAAACTGCCGGCATTAATCTCCCGCTAGAAAGCTATCCGCTTCAAGCCTTTGTATCTGAGCCGATCAAACCTATCTTTCCTTGTGTGGTCATGTCCAATGCTGTGCATGCCTATATTAGCCAATCAGATAAGGGCGAACTGGTGATTGGGTCGGGTACAGACCAATATACCTCTTATTCGCAGCGAGGCGGCTTGCCGTTGATAGAGCACACTGTTGCAGCAATTAGTGAAGTGTTTCCGACCTTTAACCGAATGCGCATGCTGCGGAAATGGGGAGGGATTGTGGATGTAACGCCTGATCGCTCGGCGATTGTGTCGAAGACACCTGTTCAGGGCTTATATGTTAATTGCGGCTGGGGCACGGGAGGCTTTAAGGCCACACCGGGCGCGGCTCATACGCTGGCGTGGACGGTGGCGAAAGATGAACCTCACCCAATTAACGCGCCTTTCTCAATGGAGCGTTTTCGGACAGGCCGTCTCATCGATGAAGCCGCTGCTGCTGCTGTTGCACATTAAGGAGATACCAAAAATGCTATTGATCCCTTGCCCTTATTGCGCGGAGACTTTGCCAGAGGTGGAATTTGCTTACGCAGGCGAAGCCCATGTCGTGCGCCCTTCCGATCCTTCACTTATGAGTGACGAAGAATGGGAAAATTATCTCTTTATTCGTACGAATGCCAAAGGCACACATTTTGAACGCTGGCGCCACATTCATGGCTGCGGACGATTTTTTAATGTTGTGCGCGATACCGTCAGCGATAAAATTTATATGGCTTATAAGGCAGGCGAACCTAAGCCTAAAATCGACGCACTGCTGGAGAAACAAAGATGAGTCAATTCCGTCTTCAAGGGCGCGGACGCGTCGATGCCTCTCGCCCCGTTACCTTCACCTTTGATGGCAAATCTTATACAGGCCAAAAGGGCGATACAGTAGCCTCCGCGCTCCTTTCACACGGGGTTCATTTAATGGGGCGTTCATTCAAATACCATCGCCCGCGCGGCCCGATGACGGCTGGCTCTGAGGAGCCTAACGCCCTCATCGGGACACGCCGAGGACCTGGGCGTTTCGAGCCCAACACCCGTGCGACTGTGCAAGAAATATGGGACGGTTTAGAAACAACATCGCAGAACAAATACCCATCAATTAAGTTTGATTTGGGTGCGGTTAATGATTTTGCTTACATGGCTTTTTCAGCGGGCTTTTATTATAAAACCTTCATGTGGCCGCGCTCTTTTTGGGATAAAGTATATGAGCCGTTCATCAGGGCTGCAGCAGGCTTGGGTGTCGCCCCTGCCGAAGTGGATCCGGATACTTATGCATCGCGCTACTTGCACTGCGATTTATTGATTGTCGGCGCAGGGCCTGCGGGCATTGCTGCCGCTAAAGAGGCGGCAGGAAAAGGGATTGATGTTGTCCTTGTCGATGAGAACTCGGAAATGGGCGGTACGCTCCTATCTGAACCTCAGGCTGAAATTGATGGTGTGCCGGCATGGAGCTGGCTAGAAAAGGAGCTCGCAGCTCTTAAAGCAGCAGGTGTCAAGTTGATGACACGTACCACTGCGATCGGGTATTACCACGAGAATATGATCGGCATGGTCGAAAAGCTAACCGACCATTTGCCAACCCTGCCGCAGGACACGCCGCGCGAGCGTATGTGGCGCGTGCGATCTAAGCAGGTTATTCTTGCCCAAGGAGCGCTTGAAAAACCGCTCGTATTTCATGGCAACGATCGACCAGGTGTGATGCTTTCAGGATCAGCTCAAACATATCTGAACCGGTATGGCGTGAAGGTCGGTAATCGCCCTGCTGTTATGACCTCCCATGATAGTGCTTGGCATACCGCTTTTGATTTGGTGGATGCGGGTGCAATGGTTCAGGCGATTGTAGATACGCGAAAGGAAGTGCCCTCAGCTTTGATTGAGGGCGCGAAAGCACGCAATATACCTATAAAGCTCAATCATACCATCACAGCAACTTCTGGACGCCTGCGCATCTCCAGCATACGCGTGAACCCGACGGAGGGTGATCAGGTAGGAAGCGGGAAGTGGATCAAATGTGACGCTTTGCTTATGTCTGGTGGTTGGACGCCCTCCATTCATCTTTTCTCTCATACCAAAGGAAAGCTGGCGTGGGATGATGATCTGACGACATTTCTTCCCGACCAAACGCCTGAAAATTGTGCCATTGCAGGGGCAAGCCGTGGCTTGTGGGGCGTAAAAAATGCGCTCGATGATGGTGCAAAGCGCGCGGCTGAGATTATGTCTCAATTGGGGCAAACTGTCTCTGCGGGAGAGTATGCGGCGGAGTATACTGTCCAAAATGATCGCTCTGGTTCTGGTGTATCAATGAAAGAGCTGCCAACAGATCGCTCTGCGAGCAGGGCCAAGGCTTTTGTTGATTACCAAAACGATGTCACCGCCAAGGACTTACGCCTCGCTGTGCGCGAAGGCATGCGCTCCATAGAGCACGTCAAGCGCTACACCACGAATGGGATGGCAACTGATCAAGGAAAAATGTCTAATATCAATGGTCTAAATATCGCCTCTGACGCTCTAGGCAAACGCCAACCTGAAGTGGGGCTGACGACTTTCCGCCCCCCTTACACGCCAACCACCTTCGGCGCTTTCGCAGGATATCATCGCGGCGATCATTTCGAGATAACCCGCAAAACTCAGATAGACAGCTGGGCAGAACAGAATGGCGCCGCTTTTGAGCCTGTCGGTCAATGGCGCCGTGCATGGTATTTCCCTCAAGAAGGGGAAGATATGCACGCAGCTGTGAAACGCGAATGCGCTGCAACGCGAGAGTCCGTGGGCATATTTGATGCTTCAACGCTCGGGAAAATAGAAGTCGTTGGCCCTGATGCTGTAGAGTTCATGAACCGCGTGTATACCAACCCTTGGACGAAACTTGGCGTCGGCAAATGCCGCTATGGTTTGTTGCTTGGTGATGATGGGTATATCCGAGATGATGGTGTGATCGCACGCATCGAGCCTGAGCGCTTTCACATCACCACGACAACAGGTGGCGCGGCGCGCGTGCTTAATATGATGGAAGACTACCTTCAAACTGAGTGGCCTGAGCTCAATGTTTGGCTCACCTCTACGACCGAGCAATATTCCACAGTGGCCCTCAACGGCCCGAACGCCGCGAAGGTGCTTGCTCCTTTGGTTGAGGGCATTGAGCTGAGTGAGAGTGCGTTTCCACATATGTCATGTGTGAACGTCACTGTCGCAGGATTACCAGCGCGATTATGGCGCGTCTCTTTCACAGGGGAAATCGGGTTTGAAATCAACGTTGCTGCCCCCTATGGACGCCAGCTTTGGGAGCGGCTTATAGAGGCGGGAAAACCCTATAACATTACCCCTTACGGCACAGAAACGATGCATGTGCTACGGGCTGAAAAGGGCTATATAATTGTTGGTCAGGACACCGATGGAACAGTCACACCTTACGACTGTGGCATGGGATGGGCTATTGGCAAGAAAAAACCAGACTTTGTTGGCAAACGAGGCCTCGATCGCCCTGATTTGACCGCCGCTAACCGCAAGCAACTCGTCGGTCTACTAACCGAAGATAAAACGTGTTTGGAAGAAGGCGCGCAGATCGTTTTTGACCCGCATCACCCCATTCCGATGAAGATGGTGGGGCATGTGACCTCATCTTATGACGAGGGCACATGCGGCCAACCGATTGCTCTAGCGCTGGTTGAGGGGGGGCACTCCAAAGTAGGAGAGACCGTTTATATACCCATGCCGGATCGCACGATTGCAGCCAAAATTACGTCGACTATTTTCATCGATCCTGAAAATAACCGCTTAAAAATCTGACCGGAGGCCCGTGATGTCCAAACATATTTCTTCGCTTATGCCTGCCGTTTTGGCCAAAAGCCCCAACATGTGTGTCCACATTATGCCGTTGATAGGCCGTATTTCTCTTCGGATTCGTCAAGAAATTGATAAATTTGACGATGCGTTAGGCATTGAATTGCCGCGCCAAATAGGGGCGCGTTCTAGCAAAGATGATATTGAAGCTCTGTGTCTGGGCCCTGATGAGTGGACACTTCTTATGCCAATCGAGAAGCTGAGCACTGTGCAAAATACGTTGGCAGGTCTTTATGCGAGCTTACCCCATTCTATGACTGAAGTGACGGGCCGCGAGATCACCTTCGCGATTGAAGGCGAACAGGCTGAAACGCTGCTTTCTATCGGTTGCCCGCGCGACATCAGAACCATCAAGATTGGGCAAGCCCGCCGCACATTATTTGATGGTGCGACTGTCGTAATCTGGTGCGATGCACATAATAAATACCGCATGGATGTATGGAATAGTTTTGCGCCCTTTGTCGCCCAAACCCTTGAAACGGGCGTAGGCGAACTCGCCGCTGAACTGACCCAATCTTAATTCGGCTCAAAAGAGAAAGAACGCTTGTCATGTTTGATAAACTAAATCCCCTTCCAATCGCAGATCAAGTTATCTCAGACGCCCTTACTGAAGAGTTAGAACGTCAACAGACCCAAATCGAGCTTATCGCCTCTGAAAACATTGTTTCACCTGAGGTAATGGCAGCGCAAGGATCTATACTTACCAATAAATATGCAGAAGGATACCCAGGAAAGCGTTACTATGGTGGATGTAAATTCGCCGATAAAATTGAAACAGTCGCGATAGACCGTTTGAAGACACTTTTTGGCGCAGGCTTCGCGAATGTGCAACCGCATTCAGGCGCTCAAGCCAACCAAGCTGTTTTCTTGGCCTTATTGCAGCCGGGCGACCGGATCATGGGCATGTCGCTCGCGCATGGAGGCCATCTCACACATGGTTCTCCTGTGACAATGTCTGGCAAGTGGTTCGATGTTGTCTCTTATGAAGTGAATGCACAAACACATTTGATTGAAATGGAAAAGGTTCGTGAGAAAGCGCTCGAAACAAAGCCCAAACTCATCGTGGCTGGCGCTTCCGCCTACCCGCGCCACATTGATTTCGAGGGCTTCCGAAAAATAGCTGATGAGGTTGGAGCTTATTTGATGGTTGATATGGCCCATTATGCTGGTCTGATTGCCGCCGGACAATATCCTAATCCCACGCCCCACGCGCATGTCGTTACCTCGACCACTCACAAAACGCTGCGTGGCCCGCGTGGCGGGGTGATTTTAACCAATGACGAAGCCTTAGCTAAAAAGATTAACTCTGCCGTTTTCCCTGGCAATCAAGGCGGCCCGTTAATGCATGTGATCGCGGCAAAAGCCGTTGCTTTTGGCGAGGCCTTATTGCCTGAATTCACGGAGTATGCGGAGCAAGTTATTCATAATGCGCGCGCACTTTCAGATGTGCTCAAAGTTGGGGGCTTAGGGATTATTTCAGGGGGAACGGACTGCCATATGGTACTGATCGATTTAAGGCCCAAAGGTGTGACTGGCAAGGTTGCAGAAATTGCACTGGAACGCGCGGGTATTACTTGCAACAAGAATTCGATCCCCAACGATCCTGAAAAGCCTTTTGTCACGTCTGGCATTCGTGTCGGCACTTCTGCAGGCACAAGTCGAGGCTTCAAAGAGGCGGAATTTGAGCAGATCGGCTCGCTTATTCTTCAAGTGATTGACGCCCTCAGCGACAACCCAGAAGGCAATCCAGAGGTTGAAGCCTCGGTGCGCGCAAAGGTCCGCGAGATTTGTGCGACTCATTCGATATACAGCGCATAACTGTTTCTATGGGTTTTGGGCGCTCATCTTTTTGCGATAAAACTGCAGTGTGTTCTATTGTTGCCGCATATCAATAGAACACATGCTATTTTACTTAAGCGCCACTCGGAGTGTCAGCTTGCTTTAGCTTGATAAGCTCAATCTGTTTGATCTCGTATTGCGAGGGATTTTCGAAAGGTGCTCGGTGAAATATTTCGCTTCTGTTTCAATATGCGCCCAAGGTGGGAACCATCGCAAAAGCCGCAGGCGAAAGCGATTTCAGAGATTTTTGAATCTGTATGTTCCAACCATTGTATTGCGCGGTCAATTCGGATTTCGAGGTAAACTTCATTTGGTGTCATCCCCAAATCAGCATACATGCGGCGCTCTAAAGTACGGCGCCCGATATTAAGCGCTTCAGAGAGTTCTGATGCTTTCTTGGGGACTTCGATGTTTTGGGACATAATATGAAGACATTTTTTGATCAAAGGATCCTTCGCAATGTGTGTTGGCGAGGGATTTGGTTGTGGCACATCCCCGCTTAAGGCTTGCTCAATCATCATGATGTTTAAGCTTTTAGAGGCTGCCGCTTGCCCGATATGCCGCGCCACGATGAATGCTGCCAAATGCGCAGAACCATGCCCCCCTGAGCAGGTGAGGCGATTACGATCCACAACAAACAACTGATTTGCAACAGGCTGTGCTCCATCAAAGCGGTCCATAAACTCTTGATGATGGAACCAGCTGACACAATATCTATAGCCGGCCAATAAGCCTGCGTCTTGTATCAAAAATACCCCTGTGCATAATCCGACAATCGCGACGCCCTGATCTGTTTGGTTGCGTAAAAATTCTAATATCGCGGGCGAAAGGGAGCTTTCATCTTCGATCAACCCTCCAACCACGACAATATAATCAAACTCCCCCGCATGTCGCAAACGTGTGTCAGGCTGTATTTGAATCCCGCCGCTACTGCGGATCATTGACATATCCTCAGAGAGAACAACCCAATCGATTAAGACGCGCCCTGATTTATCGTCTTCGTCTGAGGCGAGGCGTAAGACATCTACAAAATTTGCAAAAGCAGACAAAGTAAAGCGATGTGCAAGCACAAAGCCCACACGCAATTTTTTCCTAAATATAGTTTGAGATGAAAAGGTCATGACGCATTTATACTCGCTTGATGATCATTTAATTCCCGCGTTAATGCACGAATACGGGCAAAATACGCAGTACCTCCAATAGCACGGCTTCTATTTTGGAAGTCTGCCAATTCTTGAATGCTAAGGCAATTTTTATGAAAACCTATGTTTTGACAGTGGCATGTCGCGCCCAAAAAGGTATTGTTGCGTCGGTTTCCGGCTATTTGGCGGATGCCGGATGCGACATCATCGACAGTTCCCAGTTTACGGACAGCAGCACGAACACATTTTTTATGAGAGTCTGTTTTCAAAGTGATGCAATACACTCTCTTGAGGAACTTAAATGCGGCTTTGCTGATATTGAGGCCAAATTTCAGATGACGGCCTCTTTTCGAGATCAATCCCAAAAAATGAAAGTCATTGTGATGGTGTCCCGTTTCGGTCATTGCCTCAACGATCTTCTCTATCGTTCGCGTATAGGCGCCCTTCCCATCGATATTGTCGCCGTCATCTCTAATCATACAGATTATAAAAAGGTTGTCGTCAATCAAGAGATCCCCTTTCATGAAATCCGCGTAACGCCCCAAAACAAGGCGGAAGCGGAAGCTAGGATCTTGCGAATTGTGGAAGATACCGGCGCGGAACTGGTCGTTTTGGCGCGCTATATGCAAATATTGAGCGACGATATGTGCCGCAAGATGTCTGGAAAAATCATCAATATCCACCACTCTTTTTTGCCCAGCTTTAAGGGAGCAAATCCTTACAAACAAGCCTTCGAAAGAGGGGTGATGCTCATCGGCGCAACGGCCCACTACGTGACCCCAGACCTGGACGAGGGCCCGATCATCGGCCAAGACGTTGCCCGGGTCAGCCACCGCGACACCCCGGACCAAATGGTCACCCGGGGTCGTGACATCGAGCGCCTTGTGCTGTCCTCCGCGGTGAAAGCGCACGCCGAGGATCGGATCTTCCTCCTCGACAACGCCAGGACCGTTGTCTTCGACTGAATCAGCCGGTCTCGACCATCAATGACTGGACCGCCACCGGCTCGGCGAAGCCCTTCAGCAGCCGATCAGCCGGCGGCAAGAACTCCAGGCAGGTGACGGCGTCCGCGAAGGTCTTGGTCACCAACAGTTCGCCAGGCGCGGCCCCGTCGACCAACCGCGACGCCATGTTGACCACGTCCCCGTAGTAGTCACCACCCCTGACCAACACCGGCCCGAAGGCCACGCCACCTCGCGGCACCACGTTGTCGCCATCGACGGTGAAGAAGTCCGACATCAGCGACTGAGCAACAACGCACGCCGAGTCGGCGTCCGGGGCGACAAACATCACTTCGTCCCCAATCAGCTTGACCAGCCGGGCGCCGGCGGCGGTCACCGCATCGTGGGCCCGGGCCTCAAAGTCTCTGATGAACACGCCAAGCTCTACCGGTGACATGGCGCT
>CALLMA010000024.1 GCA_938008015.1 uncultured Celeribacter sp. | reverse complement strand
ATGCGGCAACCGCTTCAAGTCGATGTCCCTGTGCGTATGATCCAAGGGACTGAAGATTCGTCTGTCAGCCGCGAAACAGCTCTGAGATTGGTTGATCATATAGATGCAAAAGATATTTCTCTTACATTTGTAAAAGGCGCTGATCATTCTTTCTCTAAAGAGGAAAACCTCGCTGCCACTCAAGACTTGATATTAGAAGTCTCGAAATAGGCATCGAGGATTTTCAGGCAATAAAAAAGCTCTTCAAAATATGAAGAGCTTTTTTGTTTGTATGGATGAATTGGTGATCATTCGCGTAAGCGCCAGCCCGTTTTGAATATCCAACCAATAATTGCGATGCAGATAAATAAGAAAAGCGAAATGGCAATGAGTGAAATCATCACAGGCACATCAGCCACATTAAAAAAGGACCAGCGGAAACCAGAAATCAAGTAGAGCACTGGATTAAATTTTACCACAATTTGCCAAATGCCAGGCAGCATATTTGCAGAATAAAAGGCACCGCCAAGGAAAACCAAAGGCGTGACAACAAGCATTGGTATAATTTGCAGCTGCTCAAAGTTTTTCGCCCATATGCCGATAATAAAACCCAAAAGGGAGAAGCTCAAAGCCGTTAGGACAAGAAACGCAAAAGCCCATAATGGATGCGCTATTTTTATATCAACAAAGAAGGTTGCCGTTATCAAGATCACTGCGGCGACAATCAATGATTTAGTCGCTGCCGCGCCGACATAGCCGATAATGATTTCTACAAAATTGATTGGTGCAGAAAATAATTCATAAATCGTTCCGGTGAATTTGGGGAAATAGATTCCAAAAGCCGCATTCGATATGGATTGTTGTAGCACCGCAAGCATCACCAAGCCTGGGACAATAAACGCCCCATAAGCTATCCCTTCAACGCTCTCAATTCTGCTTCCAATCGCGGCGCCAAATACAACAAAATAAAGCACTGTTGAGAGAACTGGCGAAAACATTGATTGCGCGATCGTACGGAAAAATCTTTTCATTTCCGATCTATAAATTGCTTTGATTGCCGTCTTATTCATGATTTTTGCTCCTCAACGAGTGATAAAAACACCTCTTCTAGAGAGCTTTTTCTTGTATCAATATCACGGATATGAACATTATTTTTTGCCAATTCGGCAATCAAACTCGTAATCCCCGTGCGCTTTGACATGACATCGTAAGTATAAGTAATCGTTTTCTTATCTGCTGATAATTCTAAATCACTCTCTTCCAAAGCCGATGGCATTTGAGTTAATTCAGCCGTGAGATGCAAGTGAACTTGTTTTTGCCCAAAGCGCTGAAGCAGCGCTTCTTTCTCTTCTACAAGAAGAATTTCACCTTTGCGAATAACGGCAATGCGATCCGCCATTTCCTCAGCTTCTTCGATATAATGGGTTGTTAGGATAATCGTAACGCCTGTCTTGCGCAATTTATCAACAACTTCCCACATATCTTTACGTAATGCGACATCAACACCGGCGGTTGGTTCATCTAAAAAGAGGACCTTCGGTTGATGGCTGAGTGCTTTTGCGATCATCACTCTGCGCTTCATCCCCCCTGAAAGCGAGACAATCGTATTATCTTTTTTATCCCAAAGCGATAGTGATTTCAAAAGCGTCTCAATATAGGCATCATCCGCTTTGCAGCCAAAAAGACCGCGAGAAAAACGCACTGTATCCCAGACTGTTGAAAAGATTTCCAAGGCAATCTCTTGCGGTACCAGCCCAATCATACTCCGCGCTTTTCGAGCATTTTTATGGATATCAAATCCACCAACCTCAACAACACCAGAAGACGGGCTGACAAGGCCGCAAATAGACCCAATCAAAGTGGTCTTTCCCGCTCCATTAGGCCCAAGGAGGGCTAATATTTCTCCCTCAGCGACTTCCAAACTCACGTCTTTGAGTGCCGAAAACCCATTACTATAGGTTTTATCAAGGCCTTGAATTGAAATTATTGTCTGGGACATATTCTTTTCCACATGATTATTTATAGCGTTATCTCCCATATTTTGGCCTTCAGCGGTAGTATAAATCAACACGGCACGCACTTTATCACGCCTGATCACATTTTTATTATTGCGGCCTATTTTCGCAACAAGGCGTTGCGAGGCTTGGATGTGAACGCTAAGCTTCCTAAATATAAAGAAAGAATATTTGAGTGGAGTAGCAAATGATGATTTCAAAGCTAAAATGGGCAACAGTCCTCGCGAGCATGTTTGCTTCGGGCTCCGCCTTACCACTCTTTGCACAAGCAACGGAATTTGGCTCATATCTTGCAGCGCGCCAAGCGGTATTTGATCGCAGCTATGAAGAAATATATGAATATGGCGGCTCATTCCTTGAAATACGCGATGATAATGTGCGCATGCTGGAATCTGTCATTTCTGCTCGCCTCACCGCCGGTCAATTTTCTGACACCCATCAATATGGCGCAACCTTGCATACACTCAGCCCCAGCAATCAAATGAGTTCCATGGCACGCGTCCTCCATCTGGCGCATAACGAAGAGTATACAGGAATACTCAACGCGCTGGATAATGGGCTAAGCGTCAGCCAATTGCTAGATCACCTACTTCGAGCTTGGGCCTATATTGGCATCGGTGATATCGAATTGGCGGAAAAATCTTTTCAAGAGGCTTCCGTTAAGGGGCAAGGATTTGATGCCTTTGGCCCTTTCAACCACGCTCTCGCCTTAGCGCTAGCTGGGGATTTTGAAAAGGCTTTGAACAAATTAAATGAATCTGGAGATATCGGCACTCTCGCTTATGCATATGCGCGCATACAAGTTTTAAGCCAACTCAATAGAAATTCAGAAGCCTTGAATTACTTAAACGCAAGGACTCAAAATTCAGACGATCCACGCTTTCAAACTTTAAAACGTGCTCTTGAACGAAATGAACGCATCCCTTTTGACACAATTGTCAAAGCGAGTGATGCCATGGCGGAATTCTTTTATACTGTTGCCTTGGCGCTCAATGAAAAGGCGGAGGATGAATTTATCCTCCTTTATGCCCGCCTCGCACAAGGTATCCGCCCAAATCGTTCTGAATATATACTCCTCGTAGCAGAACTTTTAGAACGCCTAGAGAGCTACGCGCTTGCCTCTGAGGCTTTTGATTTGATTCCAAATGATGATCCCTCATACCCAACAGCCGAATTAGGGCGCGCCTCAGCATTGGGCCTATCCGGCAAAACTGAAGCTGAGATTGAAGTTCTCAAACAACTCACAGAAAAACGCCCTGAGTTGCGCCATGTCCATATTGGATACGGAGATGCATTGCGCCGATCTGAAAAATACGCTCAAGCCGCTCAAGCCTATAGCCGCGCGCTAGAACTCTCACCCAGCCTCCAAATATCAGACTGGCCCCTCCTTTTCACGCGTGCCATCTCATATGAGCGTATGGGGGAGTGGCCAAAAGCTGAGGCAGACTTGCGCGCGGCTTTGAGCCTATCCCCTGAGCAACCGCAAGTTTTAAACTATTTAGGATATTCCCTTTTAGAATTGTCGGATCAATATGACGAAGCAATGGCCCTGATCAGAAGAGCGTCTGCTGCCCGCCCACAAGATGGATATATCACAGATAGCTTGGGGTGGGGTCTTTACCGCTTAGGCCGCTTTAGTGAAGCCGTAGCCCCGATGGAGAAAGCTGTTGCACTAGAGCCTGTGGACCCCATCATCAACGACCATCTAGGCGATGTTTACTGGGCTGTTGGGCGCGAAAGAGAAGCGCGTTTTCAATGGCAAAGAGCCCTATCTTTCGATCCAGAAGAAAAAGAGCGCATCCGCATTCGGCGCAAACTTGAAATTGGGCTTGATGCTGTATTGATCGAAGAAGGCCGCGAGCCAACACGCGCCATTATGCCTTAAAATAAAGGGCGCATGAGCGCCCCATATCCTTTATTCATAATCGAAAATATCTGAGGTTATTTGACTCTCGCAACCACGTAGTCCGCAATATCACAGAGCATTTCGCGAATTTCATGCTGTGGCAGTTTTTCTAGTGCCGCTTTCGCTTTGCTTGCCCATTCGAGGGCTTCCTGACGCGTTTTTTCAAGCGCACCATGCTTATTTAAAAGAGCAATCGCACGTTCTAAATCGCCCTCCTCTTGCTTGCCCTTTTCAATGGTCCGCTCCCAAAATGAGCGCTCAGCATCATCGGCACATGAAATGGCTTTGATCAAAGGCAAGGTCAGCTTTCTTTCTCTAAAATCATCGCCAATATTTTTGCCAGTCTGGTCAGACCCCCAGTAATCAAGAAGATCGTCCACAATTTGGAAGGAGACGCCTAAAGCATCCCCATAATCGAACAATGCCTGTACGCAAGGCTCATCAGCTTTTGCAAGAACGCCCCCAACCTGAGTTGCCGCCGAAAACAGAGCGGCCGTTTTCCCTCTGACAACTTGCAAATAAATCTCTTCCGTTGTGCTGAGATCTTGCGCGGCGGTGAGCTGCAGGACCTCGCCTTCAGCAATAACAGCAGATGCATTCGAAAGGATACGCATAATTTGCATATCATTTGCATCAGCCATCAATTGAAAAGACCGTGCGAATAGGTAATCCCCCACGAGAATGGACGATTTATTATCCCAAAGCAGGTTCGCCGTCTTACGGCCTCGGCGCTGCCCACTCTCATCAACCACATCATCATGCAATAAAGTCGCCGTGTGAATAAATTCAACCGTCGTTGCGAGATGAATGTGATAAGGCCCTTCATACCCGCACAATTTAGCCGCAGCTAACGTCAGCATCGGGCGCAAGCGTTTGCCTCCTGCACCAATCAAATGAGCGGTCACCTCAGGAATGCGCGGCGCATATTTAGAGGACATGCGCTCAGTAATAAGCGCTGAAACAGCCTCAAGTTCGGGCGCGAGGCATTGTGCCAATCTTTCGTGCGGCTTTTTTTCTGCAGTATTTTCAGATGAATGCAATCCCATGATTATTCTCCGCCTCGACAAATTCTTCTAATTATCTAATAATACAAGTTATGAAACAAGTTTTACGGACTACCGACCCGACGCAAATCGTCTATGCAAAAGCCCTTCTTAATTCACAGGATATAAACTGCTTTGAAATGGACGTCCATATGAGTGTTTTAGAAGGCAGCATGGGAATGCTCTTGCCGCGCAGATTAATGGTCATTGATGATGATTTACCTCAAGCACGCCTGATTTTGCAAGAAAATGGCTTTAGCTTAGAAGAAGAATAATGACGAAAGAAAATTTCGCTGAAGATCAAGAAACCTGCGATGCCTTTTTAGATGGCAAAATCCATTTGCACCAACCAAAACACGGGTATAGAGCGGGCGTTGATCCTGTTTTTTTAGCTGCCGCAACCCCTGCAAAACCCGGGCAAAGCGTCTTGGAACTCGGATGTGGCGCGGGCGCGGCAAGCTTGTGCCTTCATGCGCGTGTCGACGACTTAAATCTCACCGGCATAGAAATACAAAGTGAATACGCAAATCTCGCTCGAAAAAATGCGCAGACCAACCATGCGGCATTTCAAATCATACAAGCTGATTTGCGTCATTTGCCCGAAGAGATAACATCTCAACAATTCGATCATGTCATTGCGAATCCTCCCTATTATTTGGAAGAGAAACACACCGCCTCGAAAGATAGCGGGCGCAATATAGCTTTAGCCGGCGACACCGAGCTAAAAGATTGGGTTAAAATTGCGGCAAAACGCGTTAAACCCAAAGGCTATGTCACCCTCATTCAAAGAGCGGATCGTCTTCCTGAATTATTATGTGCATGTCAAAAATATTTGGGGTCTATTCGCGTCAAAGCATTATCAGCGCGCACACATCGCCCAGCCTCTCTGGTTTTACTGCAAGCTCGCAAATTAGGGCGCGCCGATTTTATTTTAGACCCTCCCCTCATCTTGCACCAAGGCGACACGCACGAACGAGATGGTGAGAGCTATCGTAAGAAAGTATTAGGCATTTTACGAAATGGGGATCCTTTGATCTGGGAAGATTAACTCTTTTTTAATCTTTCGCTTTCAAACTCCTCATATCATCAAAACGAACACGATGATTTTCCGGTGCAAATGATGTATAAGTTTAAGAGTTTCGAGTTATGAGTGAACTGTCTGCAATCGAGGAAAAAGCAACACGAGGGAATTACCTAAACGATTAATAAATCATTCTAAGCCATTAAAAGATAAGGAGTATCACAACATGAATCTGACATCACATATCGATGAATTAAGAAAAAAACACGCAAATCTTTCAGAAGCAATTGAATCAGCACAAAAAGCGCCAAGCACAGATGCCCTTAACTTAAGTGAATTGAAAAAGAAGAAGCTTCTTATCAAAGAAGAAATTAATCGCCTTTCGACATCCTAAAAAAATTGAGCCGATTTGCGAAAGCCGCAAGCAATGCGCCTGATGTTATTAAAACAGCCGCGCTTAATAAAACGGGGGTCGGCTCAGCTATCCCCGCCATGATTAATATGCATGTAGATGCCAAGGGCGCTATATAGGCCAGCGTTCCTAAAAGCTGAACATTCCCCCACTTCATTCCAATATCCCAAACAAAAAACGCCCCGCCAACTGGCCCAAGGCCTAATGCAATTAATGCAACATAGGCAAAGGTCGTTTCTGGCCAAACTGTTGTTTCAAATATTAAATGGCAAATTGCCGATAAGATTGCCGCGAATACGCAATAAATCGCTACGGCACTCGTCGGGACACTCCCCAACAAACGCGACACAACAGAATAAGAAGACCAAGCAAGGGCGGCTAAAAATCCACAAAAGTAACCAAGCCATGCTTCTGCGCTCAGTTGCGCGCCGCCAGAAACCAGCAAAGCGGTTCCCAAGAAGGCCACAAGCGCGCCGACGGCATGAAAAAAGCGTAGTCTTTCATTTGGCAAGAGGCCTGAAAACAATACGATTAATAAGGGCCATGAATAATTCACAAGGCTAACCTCTGCAGCCGGCGCCAGACGAATAGCTGTAAAAAATAAAAAGTGATACCCAAAAATACCAAAGCAGCCAAAAGCGTAATAACGCATAGAAATTGTTCGCAATGTTGGGAAATCACCTTTCCACCAAGCCCAGAGCAAGCCAATAACACCCCCGATCAAAAAACAGATCGAAAGCAACTGAAATGGAGGGACGCCCGCCACGGAAACACCAAGAAAGGTCAGCATAGCCCAAGATATGATGGCCATCATTCCCATAAAAGTTGCGGATTTGGAGTTCATGATATTCACCTTAGCGACGCTGAAATTATCACCGTCCCTAACACCCATTGCGCGCAGCGGAAACGACAAATTTATATCTATGTGCTAAATGGCACGAGTTATCTATCTGGATTTAAAAAAGCGGCATATCCTGCGCCTCACAGCACGAATTCAATCGCGTTCAACGCACATAGCAACACCCATTCCGCCTCCAATGCATAATGCCGCAATGCCTTTTTTAGCATCTCGACGTTGCATTTCAAAAAGCAACGTATTTAGGATGCGCGCACCAGAAGCTCCGATTGGATGCCCAATGGCAATCGCGCCCCCATTCACATTTACAATCGAACGATCCCATCCCATCATTTTATTGACGGCACATGCCTGAGCTGCAAATGCTTCATTCGCTTCAATAAGCTCTAAGTCCGAAACGTCCCAGCCCGCCTTTTCAAGAGCTTTGCGCGACGCATAAACAGGGCCCATTCCCATAATAGATGGATCTAGTCCAGCTGTTGCATAAGATGCGATCCTCGCCAAAGGCTTTATCCCCCGACGCTGCGCATTCTCAGCACTCATCAGCAAAACGCCCGCAGCCCCATCATTGAGGCCGGACGCATTGCCAGCCGTTACCGTGCCTTCTCGCTCAAAAACAGGGCGAAGTTTTTGCATAACTTTCATATCCACATTATGGCGGATATACTCATCCGTATCGATGACAACGCCCCCTTTGCGGGTTTTCAGAGTAAAAGGTGCGATTTCATCTTGAAATTTGCCCGCCTGCTGCGCCGCTTCCGCCTTATTTTGGGAATTTACCGCAAACTCATCTTGCTGCTCGCGTGATATCTCCCATTTCTGTGCAACATTTTCTGCCGTGATCCCCATATGGTAGCCATTAAAGGCGTCCCAAAGACCATCTTTCACCATTGTATCGACGAATTGAACATCGCCCATTTTTTGCCCAGCCCGCATCTGGGCGGCATGTGCGGAAAGAGACATGTTTTCTTGCCCCCCAGCACAAATAATCTCAGCATCGCCGAGCTGAATATGCTGGGCAGCTAAAGCCACAGCGCGCAACCCTGACCCGCAAACTTGATTGAGCCCCCAAGCGGATGAGGCTTGTGGTAAATCTGCTAGAATATGTGCTTGGCGCGCAGGGTTTTGCCCTTGCCCGGCCGTTAGAACCTGTCCTAAAATCGTCTCATCAACGTCGCTCTTGGCAATACCTGCCCTTGCAACAAGAGCTTCGAGGACACAGGCCCCCAACTCATGCGCCGGTGTCGTCGCAAATGACCCAAGAAAACTCCCAACAGCTGTACGAGCCGCGGACGCAATAACAACATTCGTCATATCAAACACCTCCATATCGCCTTTTAGACGTTGAGACGCATCGGCATTCAAAAGGCGAAAATACCTATGCAATATTATCTTTTAATAGTTAATCTTGATAATCATATAAATTCGACTGCGCTCTTTCGAGGACCTCCACTTGATCTCCCAAAACAAGCGTTCCCGTTTGTTCTACGACCATATTTTGCCCAAAAATAGTTTTCCCGATAGAAGAACGATGCAATCGCCTTAAAGTGGCCATCGGTTCTCGATCATCAGTTTGCTCGCCAGTCAGCGGATCTTGCAAAATCATAACACATCGCTCACATGGCTTAACGCGCCTTAAGATGACCGACCCAATTTTGATCCGCTTCCATGTATCTTCCGCCCATGGTTCAAAATCACCATTTACAACCAAATTAGGCCGAAACCGCCTCATTTCGACAGGCCTTTCAAGCTCCGCATTGAGCTCATGAAGTGAAGGCGTTGTTGCGAGCAAGATTGGGAACCCATCACTCAGGCCCGTTGTATGACCGTCTGGGGCGTATACTTTATCGACATTTCTTTTTGCCGCATCAGGAAAATAAACGAGGCGAACCTCTCTTTTCAAAGCACTGGATAAGAAATGCGCCGCATAGTTTCCCGCATCTTGAAGGTTAGAAATCACTTCCTTAAACAAGGTGACTTCCGTTTGCGCATCGCTTGGGAAGGGAACATCAAAGCGTTCACCATCAAAAGAAATCGAGATACCATAATCCGTATCGACGGCATTTAAACTTGCAAGAGCAGGCAAGTCTCGGCGCGTTGCTAACTTGCCATTATTATGTACAACCGCCCAGCGCCGATCTCCCGCCACCCCCATTTTTTCAACGGAGGCTATAGCTAAATCACTGCCATTCAAACTTTTTACTGGATACGAAGTTATCCGCGATAGCTTCATCCTCTAAATTCCTTATAAAAATTAGAATTTTGCATAAATTTATAAAAAGTTAAATAGATTACATCCAAAACCGTCATAAAAGAGCAAGTTTGAAAATTATGTTATCAAAACTGCAACGATAAGAACCGCCCCTTATGCGGTGATTTAAACACTATCGTTCTTATTGGATCAATGTGCTGACATTGAATTCTTCAGGTATAGAGGTGCCATCATGGAAAATGGTATCGATAAGCACTTTTGCAGATAAAGGCGCCATTCCTAAGCCGATTTTAAACCCACCATTCGCAATATAATGCCCCTCTCTTCTCGGCCATGCTCCAAGAAGTGGCGCACGCGATTTCGCGCGCGGTCGCACACCTGCCCAGCGCTTAATTTCTTTCGCCCCCCTTAAACATGGCAAAGCAGCATAAGCCCGTTCGAGCAATTCATCTGCAAGCCCATCATTGCTATAAGGATCTGAAAAATCGCGCTCAGATGTCGAGCCAATAGCCGTCGTACCATCTGCATGAGCGATGATGTGCAGGTTCTCCGCATAGATCTGCGGTGCTTCATGCATATCATATTGCAATAAAATAGCCTGGCCCTTTACACCATCTCCAATATGTTCCTCCATAGAAGCACTCATCTCTTTGAGCCCATTCCATCCCGTTGCATGAATAACAGCCCCCTCTGCTTGCGCATCTGTGCAAATCTCACCTCCGAGCGCTTCAATGGCCTTCGCCAACGCTCGACACGCACGCAGGGGATGAATACGAGCTGAAAGCGTATCATGTATCCAAAAGCCAGTCTCGCTATGAGGTCTCCAATCTTGTGCTGCGATATTCGTAAGATCATCCGTCACATTCCATTGCGCCTTCCCCTCCCATAAAGTCTTAGCTTCTAAGGCACGCGCATATGCAAGCTCTAAATGCTTTTCGCGATTGATCCCCTGCAAACGCCCGCACACCCCATACCCTGAGGATAGACCAGAAATTCTTTCGACTTCCGGCCAAAAGCGCCTCGCCATGATGAGGCTTTCAAACTGAAAAGCCTTTTTAGCATTCCAGCGTTCCGGCGTATGGGGGGCAAGCGCACCGACAACCCCTCCCGAGCTCCCTGCCCCAACGCCATGAGGATCG
>CALLMA010000023.1 GCA_938008015.1 uncultured Celeribacter sp. | reverse complement strand
GCCCATAATATCGTAAATATTAACAAACAAATTCTTAACAAAAGAATTATATCCAAAAATCCTTACTAAACATCAATTATCAATATGACGTGAATTTTTTAAGATAGGGAATTTGATTTTGCACAAAAATCAACCAATTGCCTTTTTATAAGCATATAGAAGATCATCGACATCATCAAAAAAACGTATTCTACCTGGCTCGAGTAATAAGCCACAATCGCAATAATCTTTAATTGTCCCCGGAGAATGGGAGATCATTGCAACGCGACTATCTGCAAGCTTCTCTTGAAAGACAGCCTTACTTTTGCGCTTAAACCGTTCATCACCCACGGCTGTAATCTCATCAATGAGATACATATCAAATTTGATCGCCATGCTGAGCCCAAAAGCCAATCTTGCCTTCATCCCGCTCGAATATGTTTTAATCGGCAACCGCAAAGATGGGCCTAACTCGGAGAACTCTTTCACATATTCCGTAACACGTTTAGTATCTTGCCCATAAAGCCGAGAGACAAAGCGAACATTTTCTATCCCTGTCATGCTTCCATTAAAGCCACCAGCAAAACCGAGAGGCCATGAAACACGCATAGAGCGGTAAACATGCCCACGATCTGGAGATTCAGATCCTGACATAAGGCGCATAAAGGTTGACTTACCAACACCATTTTTCCCCATGATGCCGATATTTCTATCCATCGGAAATTGGAATGTGAAATTTGTTAAGATATCTTTCCGGATACCTTTGCTTTTATACGATTTAGATACATTATCAAAATTTAGCATCAGACCAGTGATCTTTTTTTACGAAACAATCTTTCGCCAGCCAAAGCGATAAGAAACAATAATAAGCCAACTGAAATAGGGTAGACCTTATCTAAGAGTGGCAAAGAGTAATTCGAATAAAAGCCGATGCGAAACCATTCAACCAGATGTATAACCGGATTCCACCACAATATTGCAGTTGCTTCAGGGGGCATTTGCCCTGGAACGTAAAAAACGCCGGAAATGAAAAATAAAGGCCGTGTAAGAACTTTTTCGAGCTGCAACCATGTATCCCAAATGGAGTATAAAACTGCATTAAAAGCCCCAAACCCTGTTCCAAGCAAAGCTGTTGCTAAAAAAGCATAGATCAGCTCGTCAGGGTGCGCCGGTAGAGGTGCGAGTCCAAACACAAAAAGAGCACCATAAAATACGCCCATGATCATAAGATAGGTTAAAAAAATCAAACATGCCCTAGCTAAAAGTGTGTCAACATCTTTGATCACAGGATATGTCAGCAACCCTCTATTTGCATTAAAAACAGTCATCAGCTTATTTGAAAGTTCATTAAAAAATTGCAACGCCAATAAACCGGTCGCAAAAAATAAGGCTAAACTTGCCCCGAAAGGTGCTTGGCGGCCGACGAGTGAAAAGATAAACACCAACATCGCAACACTCGCTGTCGGAGTAACCACAGCCCAAAGATATCCAATCGGAGATGTCCCAAAAGTTGCGCGCGTCTCTCGCAAAATAAGGCCCGCAATAACGCGTATCTGCAAGGCCAACAACTCTCGATTATTCAAAGTTCGCATGTCGATCTCTTTAAGTTAAATGATCGCGAATTGAGTATGTTAAAAGCGCTCCAATACTCCAAATCGAAAAGGCTGCAAAAGCTATTATGAATATATTCAAAGCGCGCTTCGGGTACACCGCATCGACGGAAGCTTGCGGGTGTAAAAAGACAGCAAGATAGCGTTGCTGCTGATCTGCATCTCGTCTTGCTTGCTCCAAGGATGCTAATGAAGAAGCGTAAGATTGTTGTGCAAACTGCCGCTCGATTTCCAACTCTTCAAATTCTGTCAGCTGGTTAGAAATGATATTCATCGCCTCCCCTCCAACAACATTAGAGCCTGTAAGGGACTGGCGCTTTTGATCGATCTGCTCTTGAAGAGCGGCTGCCTCGCGTCTAAGGGCAATGAGACTGGGCGCATCTGCATCTAAAATACCCTCTTGTGCAAAAATGCGACTATTAATTGCAATAATTTGCGCTTCTAACGACGATAAAAGCTCAACATCTAAAGTCGCTGTCGCCAAAGGGTTGAGTTCTTGCTGCTCAGAACGAAACCCGCGAATGTCCTCCAGCGCAAGGCGTAAGCGCTCTTCTTGAACCGCGACCTCGCTTTGCGCATATCGCAAGGCATCGTTACGCGCTGTGACCGATAGGTTATTCACAAGTTCTTGAGTTAAAGTTAGCATCGCAGAGGTAACACTTTGCGCATGCTCAGGAGAAAAACTCTGCACAGTAAATTCAATGATACCCGAAGTTGGATCAAATTGCGTCTGCAAACGGCGTTGCCAATATTTCAAAAAATCTTGTGATTGAGCATCTTCGGACATCCTTGAAAAATAATCGATATCAGGGTTTGAGAAAGCTTTACGCAAACCAACTTCTTCATCCAAAGCATGGAGCAACTCGGAGCTTTCGAGATAGCGTAAGACGATATAGGAATCTGAAGTTGTTGACCCGCTGCTTGCAAGCCCCGTCAACGCGCCCAAGCCATCTAAGGGGCCGCTACTATCAAATCCTCGTATCGAAAAACCTGCTGTGGACGTATAACGATCCGTGGCAAATGCTACAAAATATACCATTGAAAACAGGACAGGAAAAACAAAGCATACTATGAACGACATCAATAAATAATTTGGCCGCCATTTTTGCCTGACTTGCTTATCTTCAGAGATCACGCTCGAATTTAATTCAACGACTGCGCCTTTAGGTTTAGAGTCATTTTGCACATTTGTATTTCCTGGCTGCGACACGACATTAAGCCTTTTTAATATGTTTATTATAGCAAACAAGAAGAAATCTTAATGCCTTGCGAAGCACAAAGAGCCTCTTGTGGGCTGTTTTTTTCTCATTTTCAATATGCCAGATCGCATCATCTGCGTTCATGAACATATTGGATTTATAATCAAAATAACGCGGATAGGCAATTAGCGCTGCGAAGACCAGCTGATCTATGCTGATTTTCTTTTTTCGCCTTTCACATGGATATACATCAGAAGTTAGCCCCCAACCACTGTAAAATGGTTGCCCGTAGCATGTCACCTTTATACCGCGCAATAAAGCTTCCATACCCATTAATGATGTGATTGTATGAACTTCATCCACCTGCGCAAACAAAGCGATTGTATCACAATCCCCAATCACCTCATCACAAAAGCCCTTAATCTCTTCTAAACGGCTCACCTCAAGCCTTAATCCCGCGGCAACATCTGGATGTGGCTTATAAATAACATACGCACTCGGATGGTTTTGCCTCACATTTTGAACAAGCTCTAAGTTTGTCTTAATTTTGGGTGAACCATAGCGAATGGATGCATCGCCTTCCACTTGCCCGACCACCAAAATGATATTTTCTTGAGTATGGGGAGGAACCCATGCTTGGCGATCTAAGTTATATTTATTGACACCCGCCTTCAATAACGCCTCTTTCAAAGCACGCCCTTCGCGCCGCTCACAGTCAAGAAAATGATGTTCTTGAATAAAGTTCTCGATGCGAGAGGTCCGCGTTGAATCAAAATAAATGCCCCGATCATCAACGCAAAGTGAAAGCGGGCGGATCAAATCAGCTCCCAAGCCCGAACTTCGAATAAATCCATCTTCTATAGATAAAATGCTTTTATATATTTCAGGATTTTTGATTGTGCTGCGCCCCCAAATAAGCACATGGCTATTATCTGGTGGACTTTGATTTTTTTTCAAAAATGTAAACTGCTGGGCAGGAAGGAATTTTTTTATAAAACGCTGCTTCCACCGAGAAAAACCAACCGCATGGATATGATGAGGAGTTTGGTGAAAAATGCGGCAATTAGCGCCTATAAGAGCAATAATATCCTCAACCTCACACTCCTCCTCACGAACGGGATTCCAATATCTTGAATAGGCAACAAGCGTTGCAAACACCAAATGCTCTAAGCTCTTCGCGCCCCTCTTGCCACCATCCCAACCATAATCAATCGTCAAACCCAAACCAGAATAGAAGGGCTTTCCAAAGCAATAAACTGGCTTCCCCCAAATGAGCGCTTCAAACCCAACTTGCGATGTCACTGTATATACCGCCCTACTCGCTTCAAGAAGGGACACAATATTACAAGCATCTGCAACGATCACGATTTGCGGATTATCTTGTAGCTTTTCTAAGTCGAAGTGTCGTTTGGTTGGATCGCTCAGGCTATCTGGGTGCACTTTGAGCAGAATTTTCTGGTCTGGGTGGTTTTTCAATGCCGTTTCAAGCATTGTATCAAAAGCAACCTGCCCACGAGAACCGTACCCTACAGATAAATCATTTGCGACCTGATCAATCACTAAAATAAAATCTTTTGGTAAAATACCCTGAAAATCTGGCGCATCATTATATTTTGATACTCTGTGATAGCGCCAGTTTTCGATGATGCCTTTTGCACGCAGCTCGTCTTGCGGTGTTAAGGGAGCATCCAAATGTTCAAATAATTTACTTTCAGAATTTGAATCGTAAAAAATACCATTGCGATCAATCACTAGCGAACATGAGGCGCCATAGCGCGTTGCAGAACGTAAAAAACCATCCTCAACGATAAAATGCTCCTGCGCCACATGCTTCAATTCAGCAATGCGCTTGCCAGATTTCTTTTGCCCCCAGCCCATTATAAATTTTGCCCTTTGTGGCAAAAGCCGCGAATAAAATATCGGTTCGCAGGCAAAAATCCCTTTCACCGCATTATGAGAGCATAAATCCAAGGAAGTGACCAAAACGTCAGGACATTCTCTTCTTGCTAAAGCCCTCAGAGCGCGGCTCATTTCATAGAGCCACTGGGGAAGCTTTCTGATGCGCGTATGATAGACCCGAGAGGTTTTTTTTAACAAAGAGTGATTTGCTGCCATCTATTCACTACTGAGTTGCAGCTCTAAGGGGAAAGAAAACAAGTCCTAAGAATTTCTCAAGTTCTCTTGCTCCAGCCGTTGCCACATAGACAACATCGCGCTCTCTGAGTTGAAATTCATCAGCTAAGAAAAAGGCTGCTGGATCGCGCATATCTAACCTAAAAACTGTAGGAAGAGGCTTTGTATCTCCGCGATAAATAAACACGGACTTAGGCTCTGCCTTATTTTCAGATAATCCCCCCGCTTCCGCGAGCACCTTTAAAACACTTGCGTGTTTATTCTCAATTTCAATATTTCCGGAGTTATTAACCGCTCCAAACACAGAAAAACGTCTGGGTTCATGCGTAAAATAAACGATATCTCTCGGCTGGATAATGACGTTCTGACGATTATCCGCAACAATATCATCCAGCCTTACAGTTTCAGTCAGTGAACGACGCTTCAAGACGACATTGACTTCCCAATCTGGATAGGGAGTACCACCGCTTGCTGCTAAAAACTCAAGCGCATTCATCCCCTGCAGTGGGAGATTTTTAGGGCCAGAACTGCGAATATCACCCAAGGCTACAGCCGTTTGATTAGGAGAGGATTTAATAGCCACTTGGATATCAGGTTGAACGGCCTTGCCGGCATATTCATTTGCAATTTTATTTCTGAGATTGGAAACAGAGAGGCCAGTTGCATCAATTTCACCAACGAATGGCAAGGCAATTTGACCACTGCGATCGACGACAACAGAAATCACCTCTGCCTTTTTTTCGACTGTCGCAAATAAACCATCGCTAGATAATTCTCGAATAGTCACTTCAAGCTTATCACCAACAGAAATTTTATATTTATGACTGACGCTGCCATGTTTGGTAATCCGTGATGAAAAGGCTGTATGCGGTCTTTGCCCATGCGCTTTGGCTTGCTGTTCATCGATGTCAATTAATTGATATTGAGGTACTGACCCCTCTGATGCTTGCCCTTGGGAAAAATTACTTGCCTGCTGTGAGATCGAAACATCACTCGGGCCAAAATTAGGGACCGGCGCACAAGCGACGACTGACAAACAACTTAGTGCTACCGAAAATCTACGAATTTTACGCAATTTCATTGCCCCTTGCGATTCTTTAACATATTCTAAATTGACGGTATTTTGTATGAACCGCAAGTTTCTTTTGTGGCTCAAGGTGATATGCGCCGCCAGCATTTTTTTGAGCTGGCACATTTTATCGAACACAATAATATTATGGGCGGTTGCGAATATATTGCCATTTCAATAAAAGAACGCAATATAAATTCTAAGGGGAGGAATTTTAAGGCTATGCATCGCAAATCAAACAGCAAGCAGTCTGTTCTTCTTCTCCAAGGTCCAGTTGGTCCCTTTTTCTCTGATTTGCATTGCGCACTCCAATCGTCAGGCTTTCAAGCAAAACGTGTGCTCTATAATGCGGCAGATCGGTATTATTCGGCTCGTACAACAAAAAATTCATGCCTGGAATTTTCTGGAACCATGCAAGAATGGCAAGATTGGCTCAAAGCTGAATTAACGCATCATAAAACAGATTATATAGTTCTATTCGGCTCTTCACGCCCAGCTCATAAGCTGGCAAGATCCATCGCTTCCGAATTCAACATAAAAGTCATAAGCCTTGAAGAAGGCTACCTACGGACAGGATATATAACCTGCGAATTTGGTGGCAATAATCAGCATTCCCAGCTCACAAGTTGGCGTCCAGATTTAGTATCCGCCTCTGCAGGAAAAAACTCAGACGATATTTCCAATTACAATCGCAACTCCGTCTTCCATAAGACGATTCATGCAGCGCTCTACTATTTTATCCGCGATTATAATGGCCCCAAAAACTCAGACGAGCTTTTGCATAGAGTTCCAGAGCGTCCATTTTCGCTTGTTGCAAGTTGGATTTCACACCTCTTCAAGCGGCAGCTTAATAAGCTTCTCGAAGCATCCACCATTCGTCACCTTAGAAAAAACCCTGGTTTTTTGCTTGTCCCACTACAAGTGGCCAGCGACAGCCAAATATCTCACGCTGCTCGTGGTTGGGATACAGACAAACTCATTGATGCATGTATAAACGCTTGTTTAAAAAGCAACGTACAGCAAAAACTCATTTTCAAACTTCACCCACTCGAAAGAGATGGACCTTCGGTGAAAGAAAAAATACTAGAGAAAGCCAGAAAAGCGAAACTTCCTGAGAGCGCCGTCCAAGTGATTTATTCAGGACGCATTGGCGAATTGGCTAAGCTTTCGAGCGGCATGATCGTTATTAATTCAACATCAGCCTTTTCGGCGTTGCACAGTAACGTCCCGGTTTTGGTATTAGGCTCGGCTGTTTACAGACATAAAGAACTTGTTACTCTAGGCAGTGATGCGCAATCAATAGTCGACTTTTTTAACCAGCGCCAAACATATGCTGAAGAAGATAAAAGAAAGTTTATTGAATATCTGAAAGCCGAAAGTCTCGTTCCAGGAGATTTTTATGCTCCAAAAGGGCGAACACTAGGTGTTCAGTCGATCATATCAAAAATACAAAACACACAGTAATTTTTGAAAAAGACCAATTAACAGATAAAATCATTAAAAACAAAAAATTCCATGCCCGAACACTTCGGACATGGAATAGCTATACTTAGCCTTTAAGAGTTGCAGCAACTTCAGCTGCGAAATCTTCTTCTTTTTTCTCGATGCCTTCGCCAACTTCAAGGCGAACAAATCCAAGAACTTCAGCGCCAGCTTCTTTTGCAGCAGCTTCAACAGTAAGATCCGGGTTAACAACGAATGCTTGGCCCATCAATGTTGATTCAGCGATGAATTTCTTCATGCGGCCTTTGATCATGTTTTCGATGATGTTCTCAGGCTTGCCAGATTCACGCGCGATATCGATTTGAATTTGCTTTTCTTTTTCTACGATAGCTGGATCAAGAGACGCTTCGTTGAGGCCTTGTGGGTTCGCCGCAGCAACATGCATTGCAACCTGCTTACCAAATGCTTCATTGCCACCGTTAAGAGCTACAAGAACACCGATTTTGCCGAGGCCAGCAGCTGCAGCATTGTGCACGTAAGAAACAACTGTTTCACCTTCAATCGACGCCATGCGGCGAAGAGACATGTTCTCACCGATTGTCGCGATTTTATTTGTGATAACATCAGAAACTGTACCGCCGTTAAGCTCAGCAGCCGCCAATTCTTCAACAGAGGAAACAGATGTTGCAACAGTTGCAATGCTTGAAACCATTTCTTGGAATTCAGCGTTTTTACCAACGAAGTCTGTTTCAGAGTTCACTTCAACAGCAACACCTTTGCCACCAGAAACAGCAACACCTACAAGGCCTTCAGCCGCTGTACGGCCAGATTTTTTCGCAGCTTTTGCAAGGCCTTTTGTACGAAGCCAATCGATCGCCGCTTCAAAATCGCCATTTGTTTCTGTGAGTGCTTTTTTTGCATCCATCATGCCCGCAGCAGTTGCTTCGCGCAGTTCTTTAACCATTGCAGCCGTAATCGCCATCTTGGTTCTCCTTTAAATTCTGGGTGTCGGGTGAGGCTTCAAAGCGCCTCAACAATCAATGAAATCTTCGGCATCCCTAAAGATGCCGAAGTGAAATCGATATTACTCAGCAGCAGGTGCTACAGCTTCTTCAACTGGAGCTTCTTCAAGAGCACCAAGATCGATGCCTGAAGCGCCCATTTGCTCTGTCATACCATCAAGAGCCGCACGCGCTGCGAGATCTGTGTAAAGTGAGATTGCGCGAGACGCATCATCATTACCTGGGATCACGAAATCAACGCCAGCTGGTGAACAGTTTGTATCCACAACACCAACAACAGGAATACCAAGCTTTTTCGCTTCAGCGATTGCAAGGTCTTCTTTTTTCACGTCAACAACGAAGATCAAATCAGGCACGCCGCCCATTTCACGGATACCGCCAAGAGAAGCTTGAAGCTTAGCTTGATCGCGTTCCATGTTGAGGCGTTCTTTTTTTGTAAGGCCTTCAGCACCATTTGCGAGAGCTTCATCAATCGCGTCAAGACGTGCGATAGATTGTGAAACTGTTTTCCAGTTTGTGAGTGTGCCACCCAACCAACGGTGGTTCATGTAGTACTGTGCGCATTTCTCAGCAGCTTCAGCAATTGGACCAGCAGCTTGACGCTTTGTACCAACAAAAAGAATGCGGCCGCCTTTTGCAGCTGTATCACGAACAGCTTTAAGAGCTTGATCAAGAAGTGGAACAGTCTGTGTAAGGTCAAAAATGTGAATGCCATTACGCTCACCATAGATGTAATCTTGCATGCGTGGGTTCCAACGCTGCGTTTGGTGACCGTAGTGTACGCCTGCTTCTAGGAGCTGACGAATTGTAAAATCAGGTAGAGCCATCTCTATATCCTTTCCGGTTTAATCCTGAGCGAAGGTTTTGGAGGATTTCCCCAACCGGTGGACCGTAACAAGAATTTCTCCCTCGAAAAGCCCGCCTTCGCCTGTGAAGTAATCGCGCATATATATAGCTTCTATCTCGAATGCAAGCCTCAATAATACAAAGGCATCATATCACGCTTCCCAGCCATGAAATTACAAAAAATCGCGCTCAAAATAAAAATTTTAGTTCATTTATCCTGATTAATAATAATATAGGGCTTGCCAAATGCCTTAATAACGAAAAGAAAAAGCCATGACACAAAAACATGATATACTTTGCATCGGCTCCGTGCTCTGGGACATTATTGGCCGTTCTGATCGCGCGATGCGCGTTGGATCAGATGTACCAGGACGCATCACACGAATTCCAGGCGGCGTCGCGATGAATATTGCAATGGCCCTGTCTCGTTTTGGCCTGCAAACAGAGCTCTTATCGGCGGTTGGCCTCGATGATGAAGGGCGTGAGCTGATCAAAGCTGCTACAGCACGCAATATCGGCTCCCAATTCGTTTATCGCTCAGAAGACTTACCCACAGACAACTATATGGCCATTGAAGGTGCGAATGGCCTAATTGCGGCGATTGCCGATGCGCATTCTCTTGAAGCTGCGGGCCCGAAAATCCTGCGCGCTCTTGAAGACGGCCGATTGGGGAGCAAACAGTCCCCTTATGAAGGCACCATCATTCTTGATGGCAATTTAACCACGCAGCTTTTGCGCGAAATTGCAAATTCAGAGCTCTTTGCAAAATCGGACTTAAGGATCGCGCCCGCCAGCCCAGGCAAAGCCGAGCGCCTTGTACCGATGATTAATCACCCGAGTGCGACTTTCTATGTCAACCTCGAAGAAGCGAACCTTATTCTTCACAGCAACTTTCAAGATTCAGCCCTTGCCTCTCAGGCATTGATCGAAAAAGGCGCCGCCCGCGCGCTCGTCACCAATGGCGGAAAAGATGCAAGCTTTGCAAATGCAACGCAATGCGTTTCGCTCACACCGCCTGAAGTGCTTGTTGCCCGCGTCACGGGCGCTGGAGACAACTTTATGGCCGCACATATTGCGGCTGAGCTTGCAGGCGCAGCCCCGCAAGACGCCTTGCAAAAAGCACTCGATGCCGCAGCACTTTATGTTTCAGGAGACACCCCCCTATGAGCAGTTTACCTCTTGTATTTTCAACCGAAGTCCAAAACGCCCGTAAAGAGCGCGCTCCGATTGTTGCCCTAGAAAGCACAATCATCACGCATGGGATGCCATACCCTCAAAATGTTGAAACAGCACGCCTTGTAGAAAGCGATATTCGCAAAGCAGGCGCTGTTCCAGCAACAATTGCGATCATGAATGGCAAAATTCATATCGGCCTCAATGACGATGAGCTTGAGACCTTAGCAAAGAGTACAAATGTTGCGAAGCTTTCACGCGCTGATATGGCGGTTTGCCTCGCGAATAAAGGCGTTGGTGCGACAACTGTCGCGGCCACAATGATTGCCGCTCATTTAGCTGGCATCAAGGTGTTTGCCACAGGTGGCATTGGCGGCGTTCACCGCGGCGCGGAAGAAACATTCGATATTTCTGCTGACTTACTTGAATTGGCACAAACGCCTGTGACGGTTGTTGCCGCAGGGCCTAAAGCTATTTTAGATATTCCAAAAACACTTGAAGTCCTTGAAACACAAGGCGTGCCTGTGATTGCTTACGGGCAAAGCGAATTACCTGCATTTTGGTCACGCTCAGCTGGGTTTAATGCCCCTCAACGCCTCGATAGCGCTGAAGAAATTGCGACAGCAATGACGCTACGCACAGCTCTTGGATTGCCAGGGGGGCAACTTATTGCAAACCCAATTCCAAAAGAAAGTGAGATTTCTCGAGAAATCATCATGCCATTTGTGCATCAAGCTCTTGATGAAGCCCAAGCGAAAAACATCAATGCAAAAGAGGTGACCCCCTTCTTGTTGCAACGCATGTTTGAGCTTACCAATGGCGATTCATTAGTTGCCAATATTGCATTAGTACGCAACAATGCCCGCCTAGCTTCAGAAATTGCAAAAGCATTTGCAGCAATGGATTAATTGCGCCATAGTGCCTCCACAGAAAGCGCCTCTTACGCTCTGAATTTAAAGCGATTATTTCGGATACATGAAATGACCAACCCATTCGAAGAAAACATCATACCAAGGATTAAAAAACCCAGCCTTTTTTCCCGCTTGCGGGGGGCTTTTTTAACGGGCCTTGTCGTCATCGCACCAATTGGCATGACTGTATTCTTGATTTGGACAATCTTTGGATGGGTTGATACTTGGGTTTTAACTGTCTTACCGGCGTCTTATCATCCTGAAACAATTATCAACTCCCTCCTCGGCTATGAAGGCGAGAAAGAAGAGCTGACAATCGATTTGCGCATTGTGAGCGCAGTTGTTTTTCTTATTTTCACGACTTTGATAGGCTGGATGGCAAAGGGGCTTGTTGGGCGCTCCATTTTGAGGTTGGCGGAGCGTCTCGTCAATCGCACACCAATAGTCCGATCTATCTATAACGGCATCAAACAAATCGCGGAAACTGTCTTCGCACAGCAAGATACATCTTTCGATCAGGCCTGCCTTATTGAATATCCGCGCAAAGGGATATGGGCTGTCGGCTTTGTATCCACTGAAACAAAGGGCGAAGTGGCCAAAATCGGCAATGACGGCAAGGGAATGCTCTCCGTCTTCGTGCCGACAACACCCAATCCAACATCAGGTTTCTTGTTGTTTTTTCCAAAAGAAGACGTGAAGATCCTCGATATGAGCGTAGAAGATGCGGCCAAGCTTGTCATCTCAGCGGGCCTTGTTTACCCCGCACATCAAGATGGGGCGCCTGAGAGCGCGTTGGGCGACAGCTCGAACGTGGATGAGCCAACTCCCGCGCCTTAATCTCACTCATCGGCACCCACACCATAGATCGCTATAGAGATGCATGCGCGCTATTGCCGTTGCTATGGTCGCCGATAATTCTATAAAGCCGTCCAACCCCCATCTACGGAAATGCTTGTGCCCGTTATTTGTGCTGCGGCATCAGATGCGAGAAACAGGCATGTTCCCCCCAATTGTTCTACTGTTGCAAATTCTTTTGACGGCTGGCGCTCTAAAAGCACGTCTTTCATAACAGTTTCTCGATCCATATTATACTTTCTCATAGTATCAGGAATTTGTTTTTCAACTAATGCCGTCAGCACATATCCGGGGCAAATCGCGTTCGCTGTTATATTTTCTTGTGCGGTTTCTAAAGCAACGACTTTCGTCATCCCAATAACACCGTGTTTTGCAGCCACATAGGCCGATTTATAAGGTGAGGCCGTGAGACCATGTGCAGATGCTATATTGATCACCCTGCCCCAACCTGCTTGCCGCATCAATGGCAATGCGGCTGACGTTGTATGAAATGCTGATGATAGATTGATTGCAATAATTGCGTCCCACTTAGATGTTGGAAATTCTTCAATTTTCGCAACATGCTGAATTCCCGCATTATTGATAAGTATATCACAAACGCCAGCCGTTTCGATCAATCCCCTGCAGTCATTGGCATTCGACATATCCGCCTTAATATAGCGCGCATCCACTCCAAATTCTTTGGAAATATCATACGCTAACTTATGATCCTCATCGCGCTCAGAAAACGAATTCAGAACGACATTCGCCCCAGATTTTGCCATTACTCGCGCGATCCCCAGACCAATGCCTGAATTTGATCCTGTAATAATGGCTGTTTTCCCTAAAACGGACATAAGCTTCCTCCCAATACATCTCACTTGCATAAAAAACTCTGATACAAATGCGCAAAGCTGTAAAGATCGTCTCGCAAGCTGTTGGAAAGAATCGGATTTACTAAGAATCGATTCTCAGCATTTAGACTGAAATAAGACAATCCGATCAGGTAAGCCCTCTTGAACAAAAGGCGCCGAAACCGCTTAAATTGCTGGTGTTTATGGCTTTATCTCTCTCCAACCCGCATAAAAAAACGCCCGCACAAGGCGGGCGCAAGTCATTGAGGCAGGTTTCATACAGGCTAGAAACCTATCGAGCAGTGATTACTTTATACCTCTTTATTTGCACTGCTCCAAGCTAAAAGTTTGAAAACGTAGTAAACTCAGCGTAACCTACAAACATCACAAACTATAAAGGCAACATATTCTCAATGGCCAACCTTTTGATCAAGTCTATTTTATCAGCTGGCACCCTTTTCAGCATCGGGCTTTCCACATCACCCCTCTTCGCCACGCCCAGCCATGGCATCGCCATGTACGGCGAACCGCAACTTCCGGCAAACTTCCAGCATTTGCCTTATGCCGATCCGCATGCGCCAAAGGGCGGAGAAATCATTACAGGCGAAGGCGGGAGCTTTGACAGCTTGAACCCATTTATTCTCAAAGGCAGCACGCCTTGGCAGCTCCGCTTTATGATGGCCGAAAGCCTCATGGGACGCGCCTATAGCGAGCCTTTTACGCTGTATTGTCTTCTATGTGAGACGATTGAAACGGATGAAGAGCGCAGCTGGGTAGAATATAAACTGAGAGAGGAAGCAAAGTTCTCAGATGGCACCCCCGTTACGGTTGAAGATGTGATTTGGTCTTTTGAAACTTTAGGGACAATTGGCCATGGCCGCTATCACTCACTGTTCAAAAAAATCGAAAATATTGAAAAAACGGCTGAAAATAAAATCAAGTTTTCGTTCAATGAACCCAACCGTGAGCTTGCTTTGCTTGTCGGCATTCGGCCTATTTTGCAAAAAGCTTATTGGGACGATAAGGATTTCACTGAATCAGGGCTTGATCAGATCCCCGTCACATCCGCACCCTATGTTGTGAGTGATGCCAAGGCAGGTTCATATTTAGAGCTTTCTCGCAATCCAGATTATTGGGGGCAAGATCTTCCTTTCATGAGAGGGCAAGCGAATTTCGATAAAATTAGGCTTGAATATTTTGCCGAAGGCGGATTGGTCATCGAGGCTTTTAAAGCCGGTGATTTGAATGCCCATCGTGAATTTAATATTGCAACATGGGAAAACCAATACAACTTTCCCGCTGTTGAAAATGGTGATGTTATCAAAGAGGCGATCGGTCATCAGCGCCCATCTGGGATGACGGGCTATTTTATGAATACACGTCAAGAACAATTTAAAGATTGGCGCGTTCGCCAAGCTATGATCGAAGCTTTCAACTTCAACTATATCAATGAGGCAAAGACGCAAAGCAAACAAAAACGTATTACATCCTATTTCTCAAACTCCCCCTTGGGTATGAAAGCCGGCCCTGCTCAAGATCTCGTTGCCGAGCTTCTTGCGCCTTATAAGGATGACCTTCTGCCAGACACCTTAGAGGGTTATACCTTCCCTGAAGGTTCATCTCGCGGTATAGACCGCAAATCAATGCGCAAAGTTCTCAAACTCATGAGTGAGGCAGGTTGGAACGTCGTTGATGGCATTATGCAAGATAATTCCGGCAAACCTTTCGAATTTGATTTTCTGCTCAAAGTGGGAGATGAAGAAAACGCTTCAATCGTTGATGCTTATACAACGTCTCTTCGCCAACTCGGCATCCAAGTTAATATCCAAAAAGTCGATAGCGCTCAGTATACTCAGAGGCTTGAAACCTTTGATTATGGCATGATCTATAATCGGTTCGGCCTCTCTTTAAGCCCCGGTACAGAGCAATATCGCCTCTTCGGAACGGAACAAGCCAATACGCCTGGCACAAGGAATGTATCTGGCATATATGATCCGGTCATTGACGCCATGATCGGAAAGATGCTTTCAGCAGAAAGCCGTGAGCAAAGCATTGCCGCCACACGAGCGCTTGACCGCGTTTTGACTGCAGGTAGATACACAATTCCCCTGTACTTTTGGGCAGAAAGTTTTAATGCATATGCGAAAGAACTTAAACACCCAGTAACACTTCCCCTATATGGCGATTGGATCATGTGGCGGGAAAATTTTTGGTACTGGGAAGAAGACTAAATTAAACAAAGGAAAAAACATGACAAAAAAAATTACTGCAGGTATCGCCGTTGCATTCGCTTGCCTTTCACTTGGTGCTTGTAGCCCACTTGCGCCAGTTAAAGCAGCTGCAAAGATAACAAACTTGGCTGTTAAAACAGCAACAGCACCTTTGCGCTACTAATTGTTCGCGATACTAATTTTTGTAAAATGAATACAAAAAAACGCCCTACTCAATTTGAGCAGGGCGTTTTCTTTTAGATGAGAGCTTAATGTGTCTGAAGCTTATTGGCATGCGTCGCTTCAGATATTTTTGCAAGCCTTGCAGCCTCATCGGCCGCCGCATCCCATTCAATCGGTTCAGGCGCGCGCGTTAAGGCATGTTCAAGAACCTCGCGGACATGCGTTACAGCAATGATCTCCAGCCCCTCTTTCACATTATCTGGAATATCCGATAAGTCTTTGACATTCTCTTCTGGTATCAAAACAGTTTTTATACCGCCGCGAAGCGCTGCAAGGAGCTTTTCCTTTAATCCGCCAATCGCTGTGGCATTGCCACGCAAGGAGACCTCACCCGTCATCGCAATATCTTTACGCACCGGAATTTGAGTCAGAACAGAAACAATCGTTGTGACCATCGCGAGCCCTGCAGAAGGACCATCCTTTGGCGTTGCCCCATCTGGCACATGCACGTGGATATCCATCGTATCAAATAAAGGAGGCTTCACACCAATTTCTGGCGCAATGGAGCGCACATAAGAACTGGCTGCATCGATGCTTTCTTTCATCACATCACCAAGCTTACCAGTGGTCTTCATATGCCCCTTGCCTGGTAATTTCAAAGCTTCAATTTGCAGCAAATCACCACCAACAGATGTATATGCAAGCCCTGTCACCACACCGATCTGATCTTCTTTTTCAGCCAAACCATAGCGGAATTTTTTAACACCTAAGAAATCTGAAAGATTTTGATCCGTCACCGCAATGTCATCCGCAGCTTTTCGCACAATTTTTGTGACAGCTTTGCGCGCAATTTTTGCATATTCGCGCTCAAGATTACGCACCCCCGCCTCACGCGTATAATGGCGAATGACATCAACGATCGCATCGTCAGAAAGATTAAATTCCTTCTCCTTCAAACCATGGTTTTTAACCTGTTTTGGAATGAGATGGCGTTTGGAAATTTCCGCTTTTTCTTCTTCCGTATATCCAGATAGCGGGATGATCTCCATACGATCAAGCAATGGCCCCGGCATATTATAACTATTTGAAGTCGTTAGGAACATCACGTCTGAGAGGTCATATTCAACCTCCAGATAATGATCGACAAAAGTCGAATTTTGTTCAGGATCTAAGACCTCAAGCATTGCAGATGCTGGATCACCGCGAAAATCTTGGCCCATTTTATCAATTTCATCGAGTAAAATGAGTGGATTGCTTGTTTTCGCTTTTTTCAAGGCTTGGATGATTTTACCGGGCATTGATCCAATATATGTGCGACGATGCCCGCGAATTTCAGATTCATCACGCACCCC
>CALLMA010000022.1 GCA_938008015.1 uncultured Celeribacter sp. | reverse complement strand
GCACAAATTGCCCCCTTCACACCTTCTAATGGCGGGGCATGCTATCAATGGTCGGACTTCATGGTGCCTTATTTTGGCAAGCCGGTTAAAGGAGTGGCCTTGGTTTCTGGCGCCTATAAGTCGCGGGGCGAATTTGTGATTTCGCACAATGGTTTGGAAGGGGGGGGGATCTATGCTCTCTCGCGCGCTCTTCGCGAAACAGGAACAATGGAAATCGATTTTTTGCCAGATTGGACGCATGATGATGTGCAAGGCGCACTGCAAAAACATAAACCTAAGGAAACTCTGACACGATTTTTAAAGCGTGTTTACAAATTGACGCCTGAAAAAATCGCCTTGCTGATGGAGTTTTCGCGACCTAATTTAGCAAGCCTCCCTCATGTTTTGAAGTCTTTAGAAATTAGCGGTCTGACTATGCGTGCGCTTGATGAGGCGATTTCAACGGGTGGTGGGGTTTGCTTTGAAAGTTTAACAGATCAGCTTGAGTTTAAGCAGAAGGCTGGGCTTTTTGCGGCTGGTGAAATGCTCGATTGGGATGCTCCAACTGGCGGCTATTTGCTAACGGCTTGCTTGGCAACAGGACGATTAGCAGCCCAAGGGGCGCTTAGCGCTTTTGAGCAAGCATCGAGAGACGAATAAGGGCGCGCTCCATAACAGCCATGCTGGGGGCTTTGCTACTCGATCGCAGTGTGAGGTCTGTTTCGGTTAAGAGACTAATGGCGGCTTCTAACTTATACATTCCCCATTGCTGCGCTTGGCGGAGCATGCGATCGCGCCTTGGGCCAAAAATAGGCGGGCGCATTTTTGATATGCCACTTGCTGCGCCAGAAGGATCGGATGCAGCTGTGTGCAGCGCTCTGAAATGACGAAGGGCGAATATAGACAGGGCAACTGGATCGGAGCCTTGGCTGTTGAGTTTTATCAGCACAGGCGCGAGCTCTTGCACACGGCCTTCCGCCACGACATGCAATAAATCATCAATGCTTGCTTCGGTGCTCATAGGGGCGCAAGCTGCAATATCTTCGCGTGAAACGGGCTGTGTGTTATTGTGACAGTACAGAGAAATTTTTTCAACGGTTTGCGAGAAGTCACCAGGGTCTAAAGCGCGTGCGAGAGCTTCGATATCTGCCATTGCGTCACGCGATATAGAGTCTAAACCAGCCTTTTTGAGCGTATTTTCGATTTCTGCCCGTGTTGGCGGATCATTATATATTGCTGTTGCATAGGCGGCGGGGTGATTTTCAAATAGCTTGCGTAACTTTGAACTCGCCTTCAGTTGTCCGGCTGTTGCAATAACAATGCCATCGCCTTCTCGCCAGTCGAACAAGCATTCTTTGATGATCTCGGCATGTTGATCGCTTGCGTCTTCAATGAGCACGCTGCGCGGACCAGGGAAAAAGCCTTGCGCCATAACGGCATCTATGAGCAAGGCTTTATTCTTGCGCAGCTCAGATCCCGAGATGCGCGTTAGCCTCATTTCATCTTCCCCATTTGGACCAATAAGGGATTTAATCACTTCTGCGCGCCTTAAAGCGATGCGCATTGCATCAGGGCCATAGATTAAAAGGCCTGCTTTTTTGGGGTCAGGCTTTGCAAAATAGCCGAGAGCATCGCGCGGGGAGAGCTTCATTTTTGATCCTCAAAGAAGGCAGTCGTCTTGGTGGCGATTTTACTGGCCAAAATATTCATGAGGCGTCGGTAAGCGTCGCGAGGATTGGTGATGGCGTCAATCGTTGAGCCTGTGGCAGAATAAGCCGTAAAGCTAGATACGTCACCTGAGTGCACGATCTCGCCTGTGTTAATCTCGCGCAGGGTATATTGGGCGGATCCTACAATATGATATCTCGCGATGCTGGTGTCTCGCGCACGCCCAATCGGATTTTCGGTTGTCGAAAGTTCGGCTTGAAACAGATATTCAGGTTTTCCAGTGTCACCAAACTGCGTTTTTAGATCCTGTACCAGATTATATTCTTCGCGCGTATCTGGCTCAAAATAGGCAATCTTACCTTGGAGCTTGCTTGTTTGGCTGTTCGTGCCATAAATCGGCTCGAAGCCGCATGCAGAAAGGGCGCAGAGCGCCCCTCCTATGAGTAGAGTTGTGGTGCGGTTATATAACGACATTAACAATGCGCCCAGGTACGACAATAATCTTCTTCAGCGCTTTGCCATCAAGGGCGCGCTGTATAGCGTCTTGTGCAAGGGCGAGCTTTTCCACTTCGTCTTTTGGCATATCTTTTGGCACAGTGATTTCGCTGCGTCTTTTGCCGTTGACTTGGATTGGGAGCGTTACGGTATCCTCAACGAGCATCGCTTCATCGGCTTTTGGCCACGGCGCCTGTGCGATGAGGCCTTCGCCACCAAGTGTTGCCCAGATATCTTCTGACAGGTGAGGTGTCATTGGAGACATGAGCTGTGCGAGGGTCATGATCGCTTCGCGTTTGGCTTGATATCCTGCTTTAGACTTGGAAAGTTGCCCCGCAAAGCCATAAATCTTTGCGATCGCTGCATTAAAGCCAAAGCTTTCGATGCCGCCCGTGACATCTTGGATGCATTTATGCATGGCGCGCAGCAGCTCTTGATCGCCGTCACCTGCTGCTGCTTTGTCCATCTGTGAAATTTTATCGCACATATTCCAAACGCGGCCTAAGAATTTATGCGAAGCTTCTGCGCCAGCTGCAGTCCATTCAACATCGCGCTCAGGCGGTGAATCTGAAAGCACAAACCAGCGCGCCGTATCTGCGCCAAATTCTTTGATGATCTCAACCGGATCAACAACATTGTTCTTGGATTTAGACATCTTAGCAGATGGAACGATTTCAACTTCTTGACCGCTTTCAATCAAGAAGCCTTTGCCTTCACGCAATTCAACTTCTTCTGGGTAGTGATAGACAGGGCGTCCATCTTCGCCAGATGTTTTATAAATCGCATGTGTCACCATGCCTTGAGTGAAGAGTGCGTTAAATGGCTCGCGTGCGCTATCTGGGAGGTGACCGGTTTCATTCATGGCGCGTGCGAAGAAGCGCGAATAAAGGAGGTGCAAGATCGCATGTTCAATCCCACCAATATATTGATCGACATTCATCCAATATTTTGCGTCTTCAATCTCAGTTGGCGTATTTGCGCGCGGTGCTGTAAAGCGGGCATAATACCATGAGCTATCGACGAATGTATCCATTGTATCTGTTTCGCGCTGGGCTGGTGCGCCGCATGTTGGGCAGGAGCAGTTGCGCCATGTCGGGTGACGATCCAATGGATTGCCCGGGACATCGAAAGACACATCATCAGGCAATTCGACAGGAAGATTTTCTTTTTTCTCTGGCACGACGCCACATTTTTCACAATGAACCACAGGGATTGGGCAGCCCCAATATCTTTGGCGTGAGAGTCCCCAATCGCGGAGGCGATATTTTGTGACACCCGTGCCGAAGCCTTTGCTTTCGCATGCCTCAATCGCATCAACGACGGCCTCTTCACCAGTGCAAATCTCTTTGCCTGTGAACCCTTTTGTGTAGCGGACTTTTTCAGTCTTAAGTGGCACATAGGCTTCAGTGTCAGGCCCAGCCTTATCTGCAGGTTCAAAGACGGGAATGATAGGCAGCTTGTATTTTGTTGCAAAATCATAGTCGCGCTGATCATGCGCTGGGCAGGCAAAAATCGCGCCTGTGCCGTAATCCATTAAGATGAAATTGGCGATGTAGACAGGCAATTCCCAGTTGTCATCGAGCGGGTGTGTGACTTTTATGCCCGTGTCATATCCAAGTTTTTCAGCTGTTTCGATTTCTTCAGCTGTTGTGCCGCCTTGGCGACATAATTCGCAGAAATTATGGACCTCTGCGCTCTTAGCAGCGAGCTCTTTTGCGAGGGGGTGATCTGGAGAGATACCCACGAAAGAAGCCCCCATGAGCGTATCTGGGCGCGTTGTATATACGTCGATCTCACTATCTGTATCTGTGCGCTTAAATCCAAACTGCAAACCACGGGATTTGCCAATCCAGTTTTTTTGCATGGTTTTGACTTTATCAGGCCAGTTATCAAGATTATCGATAGAATTTAGCAAGTCGTCAGAATAATCAGAGATTTTGAAAAACCACTGTGTAAGCTCTTTACGTTCCACAGGCGCCCCAGAGCGCCAGCCGCATCCGTCAATAACCTGCTCATTTGCAAGCACAGTCATATCAACAGGGTCCCAATTCACAACGGCATTTTTGCGGTAAACGAGCCCTTTGCCGAGCATGTCAATAAACATGGCTTGTTGTTGGCCGTAATATTCAGGATCACAGGTGGCGAACATGCGCGACCAATCAAGACCGAAGCCAAGCGGCTTCATTTGCTCGACCATTGTGTCGATATTGTCATAAGTCCAAGTTTTTGGATGCCCGCCTGAGGCCATAGCAGCGTTTTCAGCTGGCATGCCAAAAGCATCGAATCCCATTGGGTGCAAAACGCTAAACCCACATGAGGATTTATAACGCGCGACAACATCACCCATTGTATAATTGCGCACGTGCCCGATATGGATGCGCCCCGATGGATAAGGGAACATCTCCAAGACATAATATTTTGGCTTATTCTCATCGCGCTCGGCCAAAAAGACGTTAGCATCACTCCATGCTTGTTGCCATTTTGGCTCTAATTCTGCGGGATTGTAACGGCTCATTGTTGTTCCTTTGTTTTGGCGTGCGTTTGAGAGCATTATATCATCGGGCGTATTAAATGAGCTCAAATTGGATCGGGCGTTCAATTTTAATAGTTTTGCGCGGTTTTGATATTCTCTAACTCAGCCATAGAGTACATTTTTATTCGTGTTATTCGTTTGGCGTTATTTAATCTGTAATACATTTGCGTTTCAAGCCTTCAAACGGGCTAATTCACTGCGAAGATAAACTTATACTTCTTTCATTCGAGAGCTCTAGAAACTTGCGGGCAAAAGGGTTATTAGGTTAGAGAATAAATCATACCCACATTGATGATAACTTACGAAAGATACAAGAATGCCACATTATAGATCTCGCCGTTCCACTCATGGTCGAAATATGGCTGGTGCGCGCGGGCTTTGGCGCGCGACTGGTATGACAGATAGTGATTTTGGTAAACCCATCATTGCGGTTGTTAATTCTTTCACGCAGTTCGTACCAGGGCATGTGCATTTGAAAGATATTGGGCAACTTGTTGCACGAGAAATTGAAGCGGCTGGTGGCGTTGCGAAAGAATTTAACACAATTGCGGTTGATGACGGTATCGCAATGGGCCATGACGGCATGCTTTATTCTTTGCCATCTCGCGAAGTGATTGCGGATAGTGTTGAATATATGGTGAATGCGCATTGCGCGGATGCGATGGTTTGTATTTCAAACTGTGATAAGATTACCCCCGGCATGATGATGGCCGCGATGCGCCTCAATATTCCGGTGATCTTTGTTTCTGGCGGTCCAATGGAAGCTGGGAAAGTTCAACTCGAAGATCTTGATATTACAAAAATCGATCTCGTTGATGCGATGGTTGCCGCCGCTGATGATAAATTCACCGATGAACAAGTGCAGCATATCGAAGAAAATGCTTGCCCAACTTGTGGCTCTTGCTCTGGTATGTTTACAGCCAACTCAATGAATTGCTTGGCGGAAGCGCTCGGTCTTGCGCTTCCAGGCAATGGATCGACTTTGGCGACGCACTCAGATCGCAAGTATCTCTTCTTAGAAGCAGGGCGCAAAATCGTGGAAATCACGAAGGCGCATTATGAGGAAGAAAAGCCGGGTTGCTTGCCGCGTGAGATTGCGAATTTTGATGCCTTCGAAAACGCAATGTCTCTCGATATTGCAATGGGCGGATCAACAAATACGATTTTGCACCTTATGGCGATTGCTTATGAAGGCAAGATTGATTTCACAATGAATGACATTGATCGTTTGAGCCGCAAAGTGCCTTGTTTGTGCAAAGTTGCGCCGAATATCCATAATGTCCATATGGAAGATATACACCGCTCAGGTGGGATCTTCTCTATTCTTGGCGAATTGCATCGCGGTGGCTTGATTAATGGCGATGTGTCTACAGTTCATAGTGCGTCTATGGCGGAAGCGATTGCGAAATGGGATATTAAGATCGCGAACAATCCTGAAGCTGAAATCCTCTTCAAGGCAGCTCCTGGCGGCGTGCGTACAACTCAAGCCTTCTCACAAAGCAACCGCTATAAAGAACTCGATAAAGATCGTGAAGGCGGTATCATTCGTTCTGTGGAGCATGCTTTCACAAAAGAAGGGGGCCTCGCGGTTCTTTTCGGAAATATCGCGCTCGATGGGTGCATCGTGAAAACAGCGGGTGTTGATGAAAGTAATTTGACATTCTCTGGCCCTGCGCGTGTTTTTGAGAGCCAAGATGATGCTGTCGAAGGTATTTTGACACGTAAGGTGCAATCTGGCGAAGTGGTGATCATCCGTTTTGAAGGCCCACAAGGGGGGCCAGGTATGCAAGAAATGCTCTATCCAACCTCGTATTTGAAATCCAAAGGTTTGGGTAAAAAATGCGCACTCTTAACAGATGGGCGTTTCTCAGGCGGAACTTCCGGTCTTTCTATCGGTCACGCATCTCCTGAAGCGGCTGAAGGTGGCGCGATTGCCTTGGTTGAGACGGGAGATATCATTGAAATTGATATCCCGAACAGAAGTATCAATTTGAAAATATCTGACGAAGAAATGGCCGCCCGCCGCGACGCAAGAGGCCCGCTACCATGGGCGCCAGCGGAGGAAAGACCACGCGCTGTTTCAAAAGCCTTGAAAGCTTACGCGGCTTTCGCCTCGTCTGCTGCCAAAGGTGCGGTAAGAATTCTACCGGGCGAAGAGTAATCCATAAACAGCCTATCCCTGTTAGCTGGATATGGGTTTTCAAAAATAATGACTTGACGTCAGGTGATATCCTGACGTCAAATAATATTTGATATTTTTCAAAATTTATGGGCTCAAATTTATGGGCTATTTGTTAAATATTAGCTCTTTATTATTATTGAGGGCAGTACTTAAGATTTAAGCACTTTTTAAGGAGTTGTTATGTCATTTAAGGCGCCTGTTTCAGATTTGGTTTTTACACTGTCGCATGTTGTTGATTTCGCGGCAGTGATGCGGATGGATAAGTTTTCTGATGTCGATATGGATGTAGCGCAGGCTATTATCGATGAAGCTGGAAAGTTTTGCGCAGCTGAATTGGCTGAATTGAATGCGGTCGGAGATAGGGAGCCTGCTTCTTTGCAAGATGGGAATGTGAAAACATCTCCTGGGTTTGCCGAGGCGCTGCAAAAAATTAGCAATGATGGCTGGGTCGGAATGCTCGCCTCACAAGGTAATGGCGGCATGGGCTTGCCATTGTCTCTTGCGACTGCCGTGAATGAAATGATGGCTTCTGCGAATTTATCATTGTCGCTTTCTCCCTTGATGACACAAGGGCAGATTGAAGCTTTAGAGCACCATGCCTCCGCCGATGTGAAACAACAATTTTTGCCCAAGCTTATCTCCGGAGAATGGGCGGGCACGATGAATTTAACGGAGCCTGCGGCAGGCTCTGATGTTGGTGCCTTGGCAAGTAAAGCCACGCGCAATGAAGATGGGTCTTATGCGATCACAGGAGAAAAGATTTTTATTACTTGGGGGGATAATGATTACTCTGAGAATATCTGCCACCTCGTGCTCGCGCGTTTGCCCGATGGCGATAAAGGCACAAAAGGGATTTCGCTTTTCCTCGTACCAAAATATTTGGAAAATGAAGATGGCCAATGGACTGTTAAAAACAGTCTTGAGGTGACAGGGCTTGAGCATAAACTTGGGATACATGGTTCGCCAACTTGCGTGATGAGCTATGATGGGGCAAGGGGCTGGCTGATCGGGGAAGAACATGCCGGCATGAAATGCATGTTCACGATGATGAATAATGCACGGCTCGGTGTTGCCGCGCAAGGCGTCGGGATGGCTGAAATTGCGACCCAAAAA
>CALLMA010000021.1 GCA_938008015.1 uncultured Celeribacter sp. | reverse complement strand
CTGTTTTTGGATTTATTGCAGGCTTTATTGCGGGGTTCGTTGTGGGCTTATTAGTGTCCAGCCTTGGCTACCCGCAACAAGCCCAATTTTCGGGAAACCTTGCAGGCTGGATCGTTGGTATTCCTGTAAGCTTATGGGCTTTTAAAACAGCAATGGTGAAGCATCATCTTTCTAAGTTAGAAAATGAACAACAGCTTTAAGCTGATGAATTAAAAACGGCTTAAACAGCCGTTTTTCTCATTTCTTCTGTGTAAATTTCACGCAAACGCACTGATATTGGCCCTGGCTTTCCTGTTCCAATGTCTACACCATCAATCTTGATCACCGGCTGTGCAAACCCCGTTGCTGAGGTCACAAAGGCTTCATCGGCCGATTGTGCTTCTTCGATGGTAAAAGGGCGTTCCTCGACTTTCATTTGCGCTTCACTTGCAAAACGCAAAATTGCGGCGCGTGTGATCCCATGGAGGATATCATTTGTCAGTTGGCGTGTAATAATAACACCGTCTTTAACGATATAAGCGTTATTTGCGGTTCCTTCCGTGACATAACCCTCTTCAACAAACCAAGCATCGCCCGCCCCTTGCTGCTTTGCTTGCATTTTTGCAAATGAAGGATAGAGAAGCTGCGTTGTTTTAATATCACGGCGCCCCCAGCGTTCATCTGGTTGAGAGATAACACTGATGCCCTCTTCAAGAACCTTCGCATTCACAAGCGGCTTCTCAAAGCCAAAGAGCACAATGCCACCTTTAACAACTTCAGGATCAGGCCATACGAAGTCGCGTGCGACATCAGCGCCCCGCGTCACTTGCAGATAAACACCGCCTTCATCAATATTGTTGCGTGCGATAATTTGACGATGGATTTCTAGCAACTCATCCATCGAGACAGGCGCCATCATCTGCAATTCACTTAAAGAGCGCTGCAACCTCGTCACATGGCCTTCAAAATCAATCAGCTTTCCACCTAAAACAGAAGTGACCTCATAAACAGCATCTGCCATCAAGAAGCCACGATCAAAAACAGATATTTTCGCATCCTCTGCTGCAACATATTCCCCATTTACATAAACAACTTGGCTCATATCTGCCCCCTCACCTTCTCAATTCGTTTTCAAATAATGAATTATCCCCACAGCTCCCGAGCAGGAGGATGAACAAAATCTTGTTCATATTGCAATCCATACTTGCGGTCATCGGCTAAAAACAGCGGTGCGTCAAGATCAACAACCTCTGCCCCCTGCGCAAGTACCATAGCAGGGGCCATTGCGAGCGATGATCCAACCATGCAACCGACCATAATACCAAAGCCCTCTTTGAGCGCCATTTCTTTAAGTTGCAGCGCCTCCGTGAGGCCCCCTGTCTTATCGAGCTTGATATTAATGTAATCATATTTACCACGAAGCTTTTGCAAACTTGTGCGGTCATGGCAGGATTCATCGGCGCATACGGGGAGTGGGCGTTCGATTTCCGCCAAGAGATCGTCAGCGCCAGCCGGCATTGGTTGCTCAACAAGAGAAACGCCTAAACGCAAAAGATGTGGCGCAAGCTCGGTATAGACGTCTGCACTCCACCCCTCATTGGCATCAACGATAATGCGCGATGTCGGCGCACCGCGACGAACAGCTTCAAGGCGCTTCATATCTTCTTCTGTGCCAAGTTTGATCTTTAAAAGAGATCTATGGCTGTGCTTGCGCGCGGCTTGTTCCATTTGTTCAGGCTCGCCGAGGGAGAGAGTATAAGCTGTTTTGACAGGGTTTGGCGCTTGAAGAGACAGCAATTCCCAAACTCGTTTATTTTCTTTTTTCGCCTCCAGATCCCACAAAGCGCAATCATATGCATTTCTAGCCGCGCCAGGTGCGAGCGCCTCTTGAATCTCATGGCGCGCAATATCTTCTGGCAAAGCTTCAATTTGAGCCTGCACTGACTCCAAGCTCTCACCATAACGCGCATAAGGAACGCATTCGCCATGGCCAAAAAAACCATCATTTTCCAAGCCGATGCTGATCACTTCCGCTTGTGTTCGTGCTCCTCGAGAAATCACAAAGGCTTCTGCTAAGGCAAACACTTCTTTTTCAATATTTCTTTTCATGTGTTGCACCTACGTTTTACGCTTCATAAGCCGCTAAAGCCGAGACGAGCTTGCTCGCTCCAAATCGGAAAGGATCCGTTGTTGGCAATGCCATTTCTTGTTCGATTTGCTCAATATACGCCTTCGCCTCAGCCTCATTTAAATGCTGAGTATTCACAGAAACGCCAACAACTTTGCAATTTGCATTCGCCATCTGCGCCAAGCCAAGCGCTAAGACGCGAAGCTCTTCAAGAGAGCGCAGCTTGTAATCTGGAAGCCCTCGCATATGCTCGCGCGTTGGCTCATGGCATAAGATCAGCGCATCAGGTTGCCCACCATGGATTAGCGCCATTGTCACACCTGAATAGGAGATATGGAAAAGACTGCCCTGCCCTTCGATAAGATCCCAATGATCGTCATCATTATCAGGCGTCAGCCATTCGATAGAACCTGCCATAAAATCCGCGATTACTGCATCAAGGGGCACGCCATCGCCTGTGATTAAAATCCCTGTCTGACCTGTCGCGCGGAATGTAGATTTCATCCCACTTGCGCGCATTTCTTTATCTAATGCCATCGCCGTATACATTTTACCAACGGAACAATCCGTTCCAACAGCAAGGCAACGCAATCCTTTGCGCTTGATGCCGCTGGCAATGGGATAATCTGTTGAGGGAATGCGAACATCATGCAATTGGCGACCGTATTCTTTCGCCACTGAGACAAGATCTTCTTCATCATTAAGTAAATTATGTAAGCCCGAAGCGAGATCGAAGCCTTCTTTTAAAGCCTCGATGAGAACCGTTTTCCATGAAGGCGAAATAATACCGCCACGATTGGCAACACCAATCACAAGAGTGTGAGCACCCGCCTCTCGCGCTTCTTGCAAATTCATATCAGCGACACCCATATCCGCGTTGCAGCCCTCCATTCGATATTGGCCGACAGCATACTCAGGGCGCCAATCTTTAATGCCTTGCGCCACTTTTGCAGAGAGTTGATCGGGCGCGTCACCTAAAAATAATAGATATGGGGTTTTAATCATTTTTGTTCCTCCAAAATTCATTATCAGATTATCAAATAAACATGGGAAAAGAATGCTAACTCCCTCATCAACAGGTAATTTATGGGCAATTACACCGAAAATAGCGACAAAAAACAAATATCCTCCCGATATATAAAAAAATACGGGAGGAATTTAATATTACTTCGTGGGATTTTCCAGAAAACGATCCGAGGCGCCTTCTACAGCTTCTTCCAACTCGCGCATAAAAACACTCAGCTCTTTACCCTTTTCAATACGTGGTAAAAACTCAACAACAGCCACACCACGCTTTCGCAACAAACTATGCTTTGGCCAGAGAACGCCCACATTCGTCGCCGCAGGCACACAATCTTGCTTCAACTTATCATAGAGAACCCCTGCCCCAATTTTATAAGGCTGTTTTACAGCTGGCGCGACGCGTGTTCCTTGCGGAAATATGATCAATTGGCCCGCCATGTCGCTTGAAGCTTTTGCATCTGCGATCATTTTCTTTATGGCCGCGGAGCGTTTGCCTCTATCAACCGCGATGCACTTCAGCCTCTTGGCATAGAAACCGAGAATTGGCGCCCACATCAGTTCCTTTTTCATAATAAACTTCGGGCGCGGTACAACAGAGGCAATCATAATAATATCTAAAAAGCTTTGATGCTTTGCCCCGATGAGCACCTCATCTTGAGGCGCCTCACCGCGAATTTCACATTTTATACCCACAATCAGGCGTGCCGATATACAAACCCAGCGGCAATACAAATGAACCGCCGTAAACGCCAAATCACGCTTCATCAAAGCAAGTGGAATGAACAATATGCCTATGACCGCCATCATCACATACATTTGGATAATAAAGAAGATCGACAACAACCACTGAATAGGTGTCCACATTACATAAAGCTCCTTAAAACGCGGCGCGCCGCAATTTGTGTTGTGACATAGGCAACAACGGCAATAAGGCAAGGGATCAGAAATGGCAAAGCCCATTGCGCACCAACAAACCCTAGCCCCGTAAGAAATCCACCCACCTCAGAGAGAGGCGGTAGGAATGAAATGGAGATCATGCCAGCAAGACTCCCGACAAAACCTCCCCAAAGACCTCGCAAAGTAAAACGACGTACAAAAGCGCGCGCGATATAGCGATCTTTTGCTCCAACAAGTCGCAAAGTCTTTATAACACGCTCATTCGCTGCCAAGGCCGCATGAGCTGCTAGTGTAATAATACCCGCAACAACGGTTCCGATTAAGATCAACGAAAGACTTCCCATAAGCCGCAAATGCTGCGCTGATTCCACGAGCGGGCGCCGCCAGCGCGTATGATCATCCAAAACCGCACCAGGAACTTCGCCCGCCAAACGCAAGCGCAAGGCTTCACCATCATACCCAGCACCTGCTTCTGTAATCTCAATAATGGCAGGCAATGGCAGATCATGAATGGGCAATTCCGGCCCCAACCATGGTTCTAAAAGCTGCTTGATACTTTCATCATCTAGTAAATTTGCAGTTTCCACTCCCGGAGTGGTCTCTAAAACTCTAAGCGCTTGTCGCGTTTGCGCGTCAATTTGCTCAACAGGCGCAGATATGCGCAGCGTTGACGATTGAGAAAGCTCATCGCCCCATCTTTGAGCCAATCGATCTGCTGCCAGAGATAGAGCCAATGCAAAAACGGCCAAAAAGGCCATCGCGGCAGAGCTCAGCAATGTTAATTGCGCTGTGAAACCAGAAGGCGGCACAATGGCAGTTCGATTTTTGAAACGCACAATAGCTTGGTTGAGGCTAAATATCATTATAAATCAGATCCTGCCAATTGTAGCCTTTGGTTTGCAATACGCATCACACGCGTTTGCACAGAAGCTTTCGCCTTACGAATTAAATGCATGTCATGCGTGGCAATAACCACAGTTTTCCCCATTTTATTGAGCTCAACCAATAAATGCAAAAGCTTAGTCGACATTTCCCAATCCACATTCCCCGTCGGTTCATCTGCCAAAATAATATCGGGAGAGGTTATCAAGGCGCGCGCCAGTGCCACCCTTTGCCGCTCACCGCCCGAAAGCTCCTGCGGCAAGGCGTAAGCTTGTTCACCAAGGCCAACCCACTGCAACAACTCCATGATATCATCATCAGATCGCGGCCGCCCCGCAACAGTGAGCGGCAAGGCGACATTTTCGAGCACATTGAGATGATCCAAAAACTGACTATCTTGATGAATAACGCCAATTTTTTGGCGCAATAATGCAATATCATCGCGAGATAAAAAACGAGCGTCTTTGCCCAAAATTGTGACATGCCCCGAAGCGGGATTGATCTCTTTATAACACAGCTTCAAAAAAGTCGTTTTGCCTGCACCAGATGGACCTGTCAGAAAGTGAAAAGACCCAGGTAACAAAGAGAGGTTCAATTCGCCAAGAAGCAACTTTCCCCCATACCCATAACTGACATTATGAAACTCGATCACGCAATATTTTCCTTTTATTTTGGCACAATCTGCATGATAGTTGCTATGCTTGCAATGTGTCCTATGAAAAAACATAGACAAAGCCACAGATAACGCTACATTTACCCCACAGAAAAATAACAAATCAGGCAGAAACTCCCCCATGCAGATAATTTGTCCAAATTGTGATGCAGAATATGATGTCGACACCGCTCAAATCCCGAAAGAAGGGCGAGAGGTTCATTGTTACAGCTGTAAGCATAAATGGTTCCAAGTCGGTCCTGATCAGGCGGAACTCCAGCCCAATGAGGACACTGCCCCAAAGCAAAGTCTCAGTGAAGATATCAAGGAAATCCTCAAAGCTGAGGCTGAGTTTTCTCGATATAACAAACCCAATCAAAAGAGCACTTCAATTGAGGACGATATAGAGCCGTCCCAGCCTGTTGTGGCAGACGATTATTTGCGTGATGAAGTCACCCAAAATCAAAGTGATCTCATTGCTGATGAGGATGCGTTTGAAGATGAACTCGTCCAAAAATACCTACAGCCTGAACCGCCTGCAGCTGAAAAAAGCGTCCCCCCCGTAAAATCAGGAAAGCGCCTTGGCCGCCTGGTCTTTTGGTGCATTGTTTTATTGAGCTGCCTGAGCATCGCGCTCTATTATTATGCCCCTCAGATAGCTGAAAATGAACCGGTCCTCGCCCCTCTCATGAAAAGCTATGTGGATTATTTAAACCAATTGCGCGGCCATCTTGATGGCGTCATAAATATTATGAGCACATATATAAAGAGCGCCATTGAAACGATGATGGCGCTCTATAATGAGTATATTGCGTCAAATCTGTAAAGGCTATGACATCCAATCAGGAATAATATCGCGGCCAATAATTTCCTCATAGCTCGGACGCTGACGCACCACAGCAAATTGATCGCCTGAAACTAAAACCTCAGGCACCAAAGGCCGCGTATTATATTCTGACGCCATTGATGCAGCGTAAGCCCCCGCAGAACGGAAAGCAACGAGATCATCTGCCTTAAGCGGAGCCATCTCACGGCCTTTCGCGAATGTGTCACCCGTTTCACATACAGGCCCAACAATATCATAAGCCGTTTTTTCAATGCCTGCATTTGGTTCAACAACAGGCACGATATCATGATGCGCTTCATACATCGCAGGGCGCAACAGATCATTCATGGCTGCATCCACAATCGTGAAATCACGGCCTTCACCTTCTTTGATATAAATCACTGAAGAGACCAAAAGCCCAGCATTGCCTGAAATAAATCGCCCTGGTTCAACTTCAATCTCACATCCCAAATGCCCAAGAGTGCGCTTGATCATCGCACCATAATCACTTGGCAAAGGCGGCACGGTATTACTTTTCTCATAAGGAATACCCAAACCTCCCCCCAGATCAAGGCGGCGTATATTATGCCCGCCTTCTCGCAGCTGTTCAGTCAACTCTGCAACTTTTTGAAAGGCCAATTCAAAAGGCTCTAACTCGGTCAATTGTGATCCAATATGCACATCGACGCCGATCACATCAATGCCTGCCATCTCGCCAGCCTTTGCATAAACATCACGAGATTTTGCAATCGGAATGCCAAATTTATTCTCTGACTTGCCCGTCGCAATTTTCGCATGTGTCTTTGCGTCGACATCTGGATTGACGCGAATAGTGATCGGAGCTTTCACACCTAAAGAAAGCGCAACCTCATTTAAGACTTCAAGCTCAGGTTCGCTTTCAACATTAAATTGACGAATGCCGCCTTCAAGCGCAATTTGCATCTCTTCGCGCGTTTTGCCGACACCTGAAAAGACGATCTTATCGCCAGAAACCCCCGCCGCTTTCGCGCGCAGATATTCACCGATAGAAACAACATCCATCCCCGCGCCAAGATCTGCCATCAGCTTCAAAATCGCCTGATTAGAGTTCGACTTCATCGCAAAGCAAACAAGATGATCCATGCCCGCAAGCGCCTCATCAAACAATTCAAAGTGGCGCTTAAATGTAGCCGCAGAATATACATAAAAAGGCGTTCCCACCTCTTTCGCTATTTCAGTTAAAGGCACATCTTCAGCATGCAATGTGCCGTCTTTATAAATAAAGTAATCCATTTGTATTTTCTCTTAATAATCAAAATTGAAATAGCGATTTATGTATGCACATTGCTGATGGACCATCGCAGCTAATTGCCAAAGCGAACTTTCAACAAACCATCATCAAACCCGCTTTGAGCAGCTCCAAATCCAAAGGTTGTCTGCACGCCAGAGCTCGGCTTAATGGGCGCACCATCTACGCCACACCCTGCCAAAAATCCACCTAGAACGATCAACATCACCACCCGCATTTCAATCCCCTAAAAATCGCGCCTTAAGATTTTTAGCTTAAGGCTTGTTTCCACCTTTGGATCTGCGATCTAACCTGCTCAGGCGCTGTGCCACCGTAGCTGATCCTTGAAGCAACTGAATTATCGACAGTTAGCACATCAAACACACCCTCTGTGATCGCGTCACATACGGTTTGCATTTGATCTAAGCTTAGATCAGGTAAATCACATCCATTTTGCTCAGCCAGTGCCACCAATGCACCCGTTACATGATGTGCATCTCTAAATGGCAATCCAGCCTCACGAACAAGCCAATCGGCCAAATCCGTTGCTGTAGAAAACCCAGAAGAAGCTGCTTTGCGCAACTCATCCGCATTTGCATTCATATCTGATACCATTCCCGTCATTGCGGCGAGAGCCAACATCAGATTGTCAGCGGCGTCAAAAACTTGTTCTTTGTCTTCTTGCATATCTTTTGAATAGGCTAAAGGAAGACCTTTCATAACAGTTAACAAAGCGACTTGTGAGCCCATGATCCGGCCGATCTTGGCGCGGATCAATTCTGCAGCATCAGGGTTCTTCTTTTGCGGCATGATTGAAGAGCCTGTTGAGAAGCGATCTGAGAGCTGTACAAATCTAAACTGTGCGGAAGACCAAATCACCAATTCTTCCGCAAAGCGCGAGAGGTGAACCGCTGCAATGGTCGCATTCGATAAAAATTCCAATGCAAAGTCACGATCAGAAACCGCATCCAATGAATTCGCTGCAGGGCGATCAAAGCCGAGAGCTTCAGCTGTCATATGACGATCGATATTAAAGCCCGTTCCAGCAAGAGCGGCGGCACCTAGGGGGGATTCATTCATACGCACACGTGCATCTTTAAAGCGAGACATATCGCGCGCAAACATTTCAACATACGCCATCATATGATGACCCCATGTGACAGGCTGCGCTGTTTGCAAATGCGTAAACCCCGGCATAACCCAATCTGCGCCAGCTTCCGCCTGCTTAAGCAAAGCTTGAATTAAAGCTTCCAGTCCACCGATTGATGCATCAATCTGCTCGCGCGTCCACAGTTTGAAATCTGTTGCGACTTGATCGTTGCGCGAACGCGCCGTATGCAGCCTTCCCGCCGCATCACCAATCAAATCTTTCAAACGGGCCTCAACATTCATATGAATATCTTCAAGTGCCGCTGAAAATTCAAATTTACCGCTCTCAATTTCTGACAATATTGTGAGAAGGCCTTCACGAATTGCGCTGGCATCGTTATCAGTGATTATGCCTTGTTTAGCGAGCATTGCAGCATGAGCACGTGAGCCCTCGATATCTTGAGATGCCAATCGTTTATCATAACCGATAGAAGCATTAATCTCTTCCATGATGGCGTCAGGACCTGCTGCAAACCGTCCGCCCCACATCGCATTTGATTTTTTGTCACTCATGGAAATGCCCCGCATGTTGAAAACTATCTTTGTCGCAACCCTGTACACCGCAATCAGCCTTAGTGCAATTGCTGCTGCAGCCCGAGAGCTCACAAACTCTGAAATTACACAGATAGAAGACTTGCGTGAAGGGGATATGCGAAAACTTATTTTCCACAAATCACCAAAGCCTATGAGCCAGCAGCCTATGCAAAATTTTGATGGCACTGATTTCGATATGGATACTCTTAAGGGGCAAATCACCATTGTAAACTACTGGGCAACATGGTGCGCACCTTGCCGCAAAGAAATGCCTGCCCTAAATGCATTGGATCACAAATTCGACGACAATGGAGCGACAGTCTTACCCATTGCAACGGGCAGAAATACAATCCCCAGCATTACGCGCTTCTTTGAGGAAGCAAATATCGACAACCTAGAAAGCATTTTAGATCCAAAGGGCAAGAATGCGCGTCAAATGGGGGTCTTAGGATTGCCTGCGACGATTATACTCTCCCCAGAAGGCGAAGAAATCGCACGCCTTACTGGAGATGCCGATTGGTTCTCAGAATCAGCTCAAGATATTATCGCCCAACTCATACAGTTATACAGGCAATAAGCCTCACCAAGGCTACAATCATCCATCATTCACTTTCCCAAGGTTAAACAAAATGATGGAGAGAATGAGAAGCCCAATCGCGCCAGCCGCATAATAAGATAGGCTTTCACCTAATATATGCGCCGCAAAAAGGGCTGATAGTGCTGGCGTTAAAGCTGCAAGGCAACTGCAGTTTTTAACGCCGACACGCCATATTGCGAAGGCATAAAGCAAATTAGAAACCACGCTCGCAAAGACCCCCTGAATGAGAATATGCGCAATGGCATCACCAGAGGCAAAGCGTTCGATTGAGACTGTGATCAAGCCACAAAGCAAACAGAATACCATCAAAATCATAGAAGAAAACGATACCACGATAACGATCGAAATCGCATCTAATCCAGAGCGTTTTACAAAAACGGTATAAAGAGCCCATAAAACACTGGAAACCAACAGCAAGAATGATCCAAAGCTAGAGGCTTGATTGCTTGCCGTTGCGACAAATAAGATCGCAGCCGCGACGATCAAAACCCCAGAAAAAACTTGCATTTTACTGTAGCATGCGCGCAACAACCACCACGAAACAATCGCGACAAAAACGGGCGTTAAGCCAGGGATAAGCGCGCTGAAATGTGCCGCGGACGTCAAGGAAGCTCCCCAATAAGCGATGAAGAAAAACGGGAGGCCTGCTCCAATACTCATGAAAAGAAGATGATCTATTTTACAGTGCCGTATTTTTGAAAGCCGCGCAGGAATGAAGGGGCACAAGAGCACGAATGGCACAATGGATCGCATAAAAATAATATCGCCAATTTCAAAATTAGAGCGCGCGGCAGCGCGAGTTGAAAGCGCAAAACTCGCCCAAATGCTAATCGTCACGACCATTGCGAAATAGCCAATAAATTTATGATCTCTCCAATCCTCCCAACACTTCAATAGGCCATTCATATCCAAAATATCTCCAATATATTTCACAAGATGTTAGTGGAACTGAAATGAAATTTATGATCAAATATGATAATAAATTCACACAAATTAGCAGAATATGTCAAAATGTTTAAAATGGATGACAAAGATCACCAAATCATTCGCGAGCTTCAAAAGCAGGGCCGATTAAGCAATCAAGAATTAGCAGAGCGTGTCAACCTCTCTCCCTCGCCCTGCCTGCGCCGCGTCCGCATCCTCGAAGAGAACGGGATACTTGGCGGATATGCCGCACTTGTTGATCAAGATAAGGTGGGCCTTGCCATCACGGCCTTTGTGCGCATCACGCTTACACAGCACAACGAAGAAACAACCCGCGAGTTTGAGCGCCAAATCCTTCTCATTGATGAAGTTATGGATTGCCATGTGATGGCAGGCGGCGTGGACTATTTGCTGCGCGTCTTAGTTGCAGATTTAGCAAGTTATGAAAAATTCGTTCGCCAGCGCCTGCACCCCATTAGAAGCATCTCTTCAATTGATACCGGCTTTTCTTATGGGATCATCAAGCAATCAAAAGTTTTCCCAAGACTAAAGTAGGCAGTGCACAAAAAAATGCCCAGTAAAAACTGGGCATTTTCATAAATTATATATTGGATTTAAAGGCCAGTCGACACGTCGATTGAATTGCCTTCTTCCAAAGTCACATAGGCTTTTTTAACGTCTTTGCGCTTACCCGCGACACCGCGGAAACGCTTCGTTTTACCTTTAGTGATTGTCGTGTTAACCGCTTTCACCTTTACACCAAAAAGAGCTTCAACAGCTTCTTTGATCTGTGGTTTGTTTGCATCAATAGCAACTTCAAACACAACAGCACCATTTTCAGAAGCAAGTGTTGCTTTTTCAGTGATGATTGGCTTGCGGATTACATCATAAAGTGCAGCTTTATTGGTCATTTCAAACGAGCCTCCAGAGCTTCGACACCAGCCTTCGTGATCACAAGTGTATCACGCTTGAGGATGTCATATACGTTTGCACCAGCAGTTGGCAAGATATCCACGCCTTCAATGTTCTGCGCAGCAGTCTTGAAGTTTGCATCAACATCAGTACCGTCGATGATGAGTACACGCTTCCAACCTTGCTCTTTTACTGCCTTTGCCAAAACAGAAGTTTTCGCATCTGCAAGTTTCGCATCTTCGATAACAACAAGGCTACCAGAAGCTGCTTTTGCAGAAAGGGCATGCTTAAGGCCAAGCTTACGGAATTTCTTCGTAAGATCGTGACCGTGTGAGCGAGGTGTTGGGCCCTTATAGATACCACCTTTACGGAAGATCGGCGCCTTGCGAGAACCGTGACGTGCGCCACCAGTACCTTTTTGACGATAGATCTTCTTAGTAGAATAAGAAACCTCAGAACGTGTTTTCACCTTATGTGTGCCAGCTTGCGCATTATTACGCTGCCAACGCACGACACGGTGAAGGATATCAGCACGTGGCTCAAGACCAAATAGTGCTTCATCAAGATCGAGTTGGATCACATTGAAAGTCATGCTTCACCTCCTTCAGCTGGCGCCTCTTGTGCAGGAGCTTCAGCAGATTTTAGAGCAGCAGGAAGCGGCGCATTCTCAGGGAATGGCTTTTTCATTGCGTCTTTGATTGTTACCCAGCCACCTTTTGAGCCAGGAACAGCACCTTTGACCATGATCAAACCGCGGTCTGCATCTGTGCGAACAACTTGCAAGTTTTGCGTTGTAACGCGCGCAGCACCCATGTGACCCGCCATTTTCTTACCTTTGAAAACGCGGCCTGGGTCTTGACACTGACCAGTTGAACCATGCGAACGGTGAGAGATAGAAACACCGTGAGACGCACGAAGACCACCGAAGTTGTGGCGTTTCATCGCACCGGCAAAACCTTTACCGATAGATGTACCAGAAACGTCAACAAATTGACCTTCGAAATAGTGATCAGCTGAAAGCTCAGCACCAACTTCGATCAATTTATCTTCATCAACGCGGAATTCTGCAACTTTGCGCTTAGGAGCAACATTTGCTTTCGCAAAGTGGCCACGCATCGCTTGAGAAGTGCGTTTCGCTTTTGCTGAGCCTGCACCGAGCTGAACAGCTGTGTAGCCATCCTGCTCAACTGTACGCTGAGCAACAACTTGAAGGTTGTCGAGTTGAAGAACAGTAACAGGAATCTGCTTTCCGTCTTCCATGAAGAGGCGGGTCATGCCAACCTTCTTCGCAATTACACCGGAGCGCAACATAATGGTGCCTCCTTAAACTTTGATTTCGACGTCAACGCCAGCAGCAAGGTCAAGCTTCATAAGAGCATCAACTGTCTGTGGTGTTGGGTCTACGATGTCGAGAAGACGCTTGTGCGTACGGATCTCGAACTGATCGCGGGATTTTTTATCGACGTGTGGACCACGGAGAACCGTGAACTTTTCGATTTTATTTGGCATAGGGATCGGGCCACGAACTTGAGCGCCAGTGCGCTTAGCTGTGTTTACGATTTCTTGCGTGCTTGCATCAAGAACGCGGAAATCAAATGCCTTGAGCCGAATGCGAATATTTTGGCTTTGCATTTGCAGGCCTTTCGTAGGCTTATTCTTAGATTGAGAGGTCGAAGGCACCTTATTATGCTCCCACGTCGAATCTTGATGACTTTCAATCAAACGAATCTCAAATCATCATCCGTATTTCTCAACGAACTCGGGCGATATATATGCCTTTTGACACCCAAGCAAACAAAAAATGCAACCGACTGAAAATTACTTATGCAAGATCGTTTTTGCTCAGATATGAAAGGAAAACAAAGCAACCGCATTCATATACTTGTGCTCATATCACACATCCCACAAATCTTCATGCTGCACTGCGCCAATCGCCATCCAGCTTGCACGCACACGCGCAATTCTAGAATCGCCCCACGTTTGAAAAACAATCGTGAAGCCTTCGCGCGTCACCGCTTCCGTCCCAACATCAAATCTGTGGTTTTTTGAACTATCCGCATCAAACATGGAGAGATGTACTTGAACAATAGGAGGATTCAAAAACGGTTCGGAAAATTTAATTTTTTTTAGGCGCTTCCTTGGGCCGACTTCGGCCCACATAACGCCGCCACTCTCAAAATCAGAAAACAGCAAAACATTATCTTGCTGTATTCCCATGGCATTCGTATCAATTTTTAACATTCAAAACAGGCCCCATCTCCCAGATCAATATAAACTTGATTCCTTAAAAAGATAAAAGTTAATTATCCTCTTTGGCATCATGATCGGAATTTGCTAAATTTTTTTTAACGCCTGCCCTATTTTTAAATAATTTGATCGTAGTCGCCAACATTTGGCTCAGTACGAATAACAGCATCAATATCAGAGAAAATTGCTCTCATTTCGCTGTCAGATTCCGCACTTTCGCACACGACCACAAGATTTGGCGTATTAGAGGATGCGCGCACCAAGCCCCAAGAGCCGTTATCAAGAATGACGCGCGCGCCATTCACTGTCACAACTTCTTTGATAGAGCGCCCGGCGATTTTCTCACCAGCCCCTGCCTTCGCAACAAGCTTTGCAACAAGTCGCTCTAGTACTTCATATTTTTCAGTATCAGCACAATATGGTGACATCGTTGGTGTTGCCCATGTTTTTGGCAGCGCCTTACGAAGATCAGACATCTTCTTATCAGGATTTCGATCCATCAACTTGCAAATTTCCACAGCGACGCGCATACCATCATCATAACCACGCCCAATGTCGCCCGCTAAAAAGTAATGCCCCGATTTTTCAAATCCTGCCAAAGCGCCAATTTCATGCACACGGCGCTTCATATGCGAATGCCCCGTCATCCAATAATCTGCTTTTGCACCTGCTTTTTTGAGCTCAGGATCTGATTCGAAAAGGCCCGTTGATTTCACATCTGCGACAAATGTTGAGCCAGGATAGATATTGGACAGATCGCGCGCCATAATCACGCCCATTTTATCGGCGAAAATTTCTTCACCTTCATCATCAACTACACCACAGCGATCGCCATCGCCATCAAAGCCTAAAGCGAAATCTGCGCCCGAAGCCTTCACACTGTCAGACATATCATGGAGCATTTCCATAGCTTCTGGATTTGGGTTGTAATTTGGAAACGTATAATCAAGCTCGTTATGGCTCTCAACAACTTCCACGCCCATCCTACGGAAAAGTTCTGGCGCATATGCTGCTGCAGTGCCATTGCCCGTGGCGCAAACAACTTTAAGCTTTCGGGACATTTTGAAATCACCGATGAGATCGTCCATATAGGCATCCCAAATACCAGCAACAGTTTCATATTTGCCTCCCTCATGCGGCGCGCCCTTGCCATTGAGGACAATATCCTTCAACTCGGCCATTTCATTTGGGCCATGCGTGAGCGGCATATCAAATCCCATTTTCACGCCGGTCCAACCATTAGGATTGTGAGAAGCTGTCACCATCGCTACGGCTGGCGTTTTTAAATGAAAAGCAGAAAAATAACACATCGGTGTGATCGCCGGCCCAATATCGCGCACATGGATACCAGCTTGCATCAAGCCAACGATAAGGGCATTTTTGATTGAAAGAGAGTAATCTCGATAATCATTTGCAACACAAATGACTGGATCCAATCCGCGCTTGCGCATCTGGGTACCAATTCCAAGACCCAGCGCGGTCATCCCAGGTAGATTTATTTCATCTGGATATTTCCATCTTGCGTCATACTCGCGAAAACCTGTCGGCACGATCATCGGATCGCGAAGAAATTCCCAAGTATTTGGCGAAGAAGACGAAAGAGGTATGGAATTCATTTTTTATAATCCAGCTTACTAAAATTCTTGAGTAGCGCCTGCACTAACTTGCACTTCACGCTACTTATCATTGATACGGTTAACCTATCGGAAAGCGAATTAAAATACAAAATCACACGCTCAAAGGACACAGCCTCAAGCGTGTGGTTTCCAGATTTATGCAGAGACTTGCTCACGCAACACCGCTGCAGTCAATGAAGCCATCAAATAAATCCCACAAAAGACAAAAAGGGAGAGCATCGTATTCTCAAATTTACGAGGATAGGAAGCTGATTCAGGGGCAATAGGCTTGGAAGTCTCGATAAGGAAGCGCATTTGGCGATTTGATTCAATGCGCGCGGCCTCTAATGATTGTATACTTTGCTGAACAATCATCGTTCGAGTTTGCAAATCGACCTCAGCAATCCGAAGCTCAGCAGTAATGCGCGCAAGAGACGAGCCATCATCTTGTCCAACCGTAAGTTGCGAACGTAGAGATTGGATCGCATTTTGCAGACGGCGAATATCACCGCGAACACCATCAACACGAGCTTGATTCGGGCGTGCGTTATCTAAGAGCTGCTGCAATTGGAGATCTTTTTGCTGAATTTGAGCTTCCAAAGACCCAATTTGTCCCATAATCGCACCAGTTTCAGCATCGGCCGAGACAATCCCAAGCTGTTCTTGTAGCGAGACAATGCGCTCTTGCGCTTCAAACATCTTATTTTCGGCCTCTGCAAGAGTATCTCTTGCTCCTTTTTCTTGCTCTTCGCGAATACCTGCTGTCATTTGGTTGACGCGCTCTTCTGCGTAATTAATTAACGCTTCAGAAAACTTCAATGACGTCTCAGGATCTGCTGCAACAACTTCCAATTTCACCAATCCCTCAGTCGGATCATAAGCAATGACGACGCGCTTTTTATAAACCTTATAAGCATCCTCAATCGTCGCATTCTCAGGAAGGCGCTGCCATGAATCAATTTCACTGTTTGAAAAATGCTCAATAAACCCAGCATCAGCATCTAGTCGGAGCATAGATTCTTTGCTTTCAAGATAGTTTTGAACATTGATCGAATCTTGGGACCCCGCAAGCGGACTTCCTGAAAGAGCAGCACTCAAACCACCGCCAGCTGGCGATGGCGCTTGCGGCCTTTCGATGACAACAGCCGAACTTGTTGCATACATTGGCGTTGCAATATTATAAAAATAATAGCCTGCCACAAAAGTCGGCAACCCTACAAAAACGAGCAAGCGAACCGCAAGAAGTAATAAGTTTCTACGTCGGCGTTTCGCGATATCTAGCTGAATACTTGATATCTCAAAATGACGATTCTCATGGTCTGCGGCTGCTGAAAGCGCCTGCCCACCAGCTTTCTGAGGTAAATTTGATGATGTCGGCATAATCGAAGTGCCCGTATCCTCAGTGGACACCAAATCTAACATCGCAGATCTTTGGAAAGGATCAATGCCTTTTGCGCGCAGCTGCCGAACGGCATCAAAATCAGAAGTAAACTCAATGCCATGTTTTTGCGCAACACGGCGCGCCATGCGAAGTTGCCGCCCAGACAAACCTTCTCTTTGAATCGCTTCAATTTCTTTTTTGGCTTGCACATCCAGCCCCTTTTCGCTGGGAGTTGAAGCCGTTGGAGCAGCGACTTTGCCTAAAGACTGAGCGACAGCACCTTGGCCGCGGCGGCGCGGCTTGTCGGCAGCTTGGCTATTAACAGGGGGCTTTTGTGCGGCGGCAGATCCGGGAAAAGCCTCCTCACCAAAACCATCCATAGATGAACTATTATCAAATAATTTATCATCCTGCGACTGTGGCTGCGGCAAAGTTTTTTTAGGTGGATTATGCTTTACCACCTTGGATACTTTGCGCAACTTTTTAGCCTGATTATCTTCAGTGACTTCAGGAGCTTCAGTAGGGCTTGTGTCTTTCGAGGCTTTTTTGACTCGAAATTTTTGAGCTTTAACTTTGGTAGTCATATAATGCTTTAGCCTCTTCCAATGTATCGAACATACGCAATTTACCGTTAATTAAAACAGCTGCTGAGCGACAAAATTTTTCTAAAGTTTCTGCTTGGTGAGATACGACAATCACGGTTGAGCGCTCTAAACGCTCGCGAAGCACCGAGCCCGCTTTCCGATTGAAATTCACATCCGCAGTGCCAGGCATACCTTCATCGATAAGATAAATATCAAAATCAAGAGCAAGCAGCAGAGCAAAGGACAAGCGTGAGCGCATCCCTGCCGAATATGTGCCGACTGGCATCTCAAAGTACTCTTCAAGATCACACAACCACCGACAAAACGCCTCAATATAATCTGGATCCAGATCATAAAGCTCAGCGATAAATCTAACATTTTCGCGCGCTGTATGGCGATTCACAAGTCCGCCCATAAAGCCCAACGGAAAAGAAATACGGCATGTACTACGTATTTCCCCTTCATCGGGCTTTTCTAGGCCAGACATCATATTGATGATCGTTGTCTTTCCTGTTCCATTAGGTGCGAGAATCCCTAAAGAATTCCCCAATTCCACGCGAAAAGACGCTTCATGAAGAATAACTTTCCTCTGTTTGCCAGTCCAAAACGACTTACTTACATTATCAAACTCTAGCATTGATACGCCTTAAATTTCGCAATCACTTTAACCTATAACTATCAATAGTTAATATAATAATATTACTTTTGCTAATCACTAAATGAATTCTTAAGCCTCTAAGGGAATATAAGTATGAATACTAGTGCACAATATTGGCGCGAATGTGCAAGCACATAAAAAATAAAGATGCAAAAACAAAACGCACCCAACATTCCGACAACAAGAAACATTGGATGCGCTGAATCGGCATTATAAAAGTGGGGGAGCCCTATCAGGCAATAAAATTTACACCCTCGGAAGCAAAAGTTCCCAATAATGAACGGCAATGCGAAGTGTCCCCGCTGTGAATATTCCATTCTCGGCCGTCAGCAACAAGTCTTCGTCACTATAATATGTAAGGGGTGCGCCTGTAATGCCTCTCAGCCAACTCCCCGTTGCCAATGATAAGCCAGATCCATAACGATTTATTGATCCCGTGACACCGAGGGAAAAGCCACTCAAGCTTCCCGTAACATCCGCAATGACCCGCCCAGTTACACCGACGACAACACTCGATGCAGGAATAGCAGACAGGATTGATGATGTGGCACCGGAGGAAATTATATGATCATATTCGACAACCTTTTGTACCATCCCTGCCCCATTTTGCGAGAGGGTTTGCGCGCCTATAATCCAAGATGAACCATCAAACATGGCTATTGAGTTGAGCGCCTTAATATACGCCTTCATACCAACGTGCGCCGGCATGAAAATCCAACCACCGTTTAGATACAGCGCAATTTTCAAATCTTGTTCAAACCATTCATCAACGGGCGAATCGCCCAGCGCATAAACATCGCCCTCTTGTGCCGTCGAAGGCGGCGTATTTTGATCTATATCTATGACGCACAACTGCACCAAAGCATCCAAACGCGATAGCGCTTCATTCACAGTGACATGTTTTTGCGCTTGTGACGCTGAGATCAATGGCAACTCAAATCTCGATGTATCAACCATTTACACTAATCCTTCTAAATAAACCCGCACCATAACTTTCCGATATTTGGGCAACTTGTATTTCAAATGCGCCACTCAAATTATCTTCGACTTTGGCCAGCGCTGAATAGACCCACATAGGCGCATTCACGATTTCCTCTCGTATGATTTGCCCGTTTTTTAGAACTTGAACCAAATAGCCTTCGCTGCCTTCCCCCAAGGGGACTTCAAAGGATTGCCAGCTGTCACCATCAATTCTTGTACGCCTAATCCAACTTACCCGTGTCTCACCATTGCTCTGGGCATAAGATTTCAAATGCACGGGCGCATAGGGACGAAGCCCCACAGTTTCAAAGGTTTCGACATGGTAACGATAGCTTGGATGATTATTTGGGCGCACTGCCGGCCCAATGCGAAAATGCTGATCGAGCCCGCGCGTTGAAATTGGCAAATCCAATTGGCCAATATGACCATCGATCATGACAATTTTTGAGCCGGCCGGCCAAACCTTATTTAAGGCATCGGTGCCAAGCTGACCGCGCAGGCGCATCGAAATTTCATACTCTCGTTCACCAACGAGGTGCGCTTGTGCAAATTGGAAAACCTCCCAAGCCTCTTCCCCATCACCAATCGCGACGAGGTTCGCCCCATTAAATACATCAAACTCACTAACAGCACTTAATGCTCCATTGATCATTTTGACACGCAAAGCGGCGCCTCGATCCCAAATCCCCGCTGTCGCTCGTTCTAGAGAATTTTGCGTTATGCCAATTCGGCTAGGCGTTTGAATGAGACGCTCCAAAGCATAGCCACTATCTGAGCTAGAATGATAAACGGCCACTGGACGAGACCAAGGCCGCGCAACGGCCGCAATATATGGATTATGCGGAGATTCATCACCTCGAATAAGCGGCAAATCCAGAAAAAGAGTGGATACAGGCGCGGGTGCCGGGATTGGCAGCATTGGCACAATCGAACTTTCATAAGAATCTGAAGGTCGATAAACATCACTTTCAATACGTATAGCTTTGACAGTTTGTCCTAAGCCTTGGCTCAAATGGTCAATCCTGTAGTGATGATTGCTAGCATTGCTGTTGATTTCAATAATATCACCTGCCCCATATTGCACCAAAGACGGCGGCAAAACGAAGCTTGCACTATCGCGCGCCACACGAGATTCTGCGAGCCATCTCTGGGCAATTTCTTGCCCTTCCCCTCGCGTCAAGGCAATCGGCAGCTCTGAGAGAGCAATGCCACGCACCCCTGCCGTGGCAAAGCCCGCGCCTTCACTTCGAACAGAAAAATCACGGTCTATATCAATGAAGTTGATTTGAACTTGCCCCGCAATTTCAGCATCAGGTACACGAGATAGCTCAATCTCTCCCTCAAGCTCATCACTTCGAACCATAATATCCGTTGTAAGCGAAATATTCGATTTTCCGCCTCTAGACTTGAAAATCAATTTGCCATTGCGTTCGACGGCTTCAAAGCCATAGGCAAGCATCAAAGGCTGCAAAGCAGAGCGCGCCCCTGCAATATCTGCGACGCTATATCCGCGTAAGATCCCCCATAGCTCAGAAACGTCAATATCTTGCACGCCTGATCTTGAACATATTTCCGCAACGACATCTGCTAATGAGCGCGCCGTACTGCGCCCATTCAACCAATGACCACGATCATAATTATCGCCATCGCTCCAAATATGGCTGGCCGTTGGAAAAGCTGGAAAAGGGCGGGCATCCCAAGCCCAAACGTGAGCATTCGCCATATCAACCATCGGTGCGCCATATTCGATTGAGAGTGGATTATGAGCCGCATCGCCCCAATATTCACTCATCGCACGCATATATTGCAATTGGATAAAATCATCTCTGCGCCCATTTGAATAAGCCGGCAATGAGCTTTCTGATGATTTTGCATCCAAAAATTTATTTGGTTGATTTGTGCCACGATCAATGGCCGCGCAGCCTAATTCAGTGAACCAAATCGGCTTCGATTGCGGCACCCAAGACGTTGGAACAGTCGAGCGAACACCGTTAAGGCGGTCATAATGCTCATTTTCCCACCAGCTTCTGATATCTTTATAGCGATAGACCCAAGGTTCATTATACGCACCATCAGTGATAGGAGATCGGATTTGCTGATCAGCATCAGATTGATTTGCGTAATACCAATCATACCCTTCCCCGCCCTCAATATTATCCTTTAAATATTCAAGGTTGTAGATTGAGCAATAGCTTACATCAGCATGCGCATCACCATCACGCCAATCTGAGAGTGGCATATAATTATCAATGCCGATAAAATCGATATCATTATGCGCCCAAAGCGGATCAAGATGATAGTAAACATTATTACCAGTCTGATACCCAAAATACTCAGACCAATCTGCCGCATATCCAATTTTTGTTTGCGGCCCAAGAATATGGCGCACATCTTCGGCAAGATTGATCAATTGCTCAACAGCTGGGAAACCATTTGCCCCACGAATTTGCGTTAGAGACCGCATTTCCGAGCCAATACAAAAGGCCTCAACACCACCTGAAGCCGCACATAAATGTGCATAATGCAAAATCATTTTGCGAAATGAATTCTCCGCCACACCATGATAAATAACCTTTTGGCCTTCAACAGTGAAATCTTGCCTTTGAGCTTGGCCAAAAAAACGGGCTACTTCATCATCAGCCACAGAAGTTTCATCTGGCGTCCCTGCCAGATGTGGCGCCAGTGACGTTGTAATTCTCCCCCTCCAAGGCAGTTTCGGCTGCCCGATCGTACCCTCCCAAGGATTAGGAAGCGTATTCCCATCAATTTGATCCATCAAGATGAAAGGGTAGAACATCACCTTTTGCCCTGAGGCTTTCAAAGCTTCGATGGCCTGAACCACCGATTGATCACTCGGCGTGCCGCCGTAAATCGGGCGGCCTTGATCATCGGATGGAACGAGCGCCGCTTCACTCCTTGAAACCCCCGCAACCTGCCAAGGCATTTGCTGTGAATCAGCGCTAGATTGCTCGACTTTTGGCTGAATTTCACATGATCCACAGCGCAGATCATCACCAAACCAAGAAACAATCAGCGATGTCGATCGGCAATTCGTCAGTTCTTCTGAAAGCGCTTGCAGAGAGGTTGTAAAATCAGTTTCCCCAGAGTTCGAATTGAGGTTCATCGGCTTTGTTTCGCCAAAACCTCCATCCAAATAGACAGGCTCCGTCGCCAAAGAATATTCCCCCGATCCCGGGATCATCGCAACAGCTCTGACGAGATGCGACATATCATTTTGAAACTCCCCCTTTTGAGCCGGCCTCATCACTTCAAAAGTAAACTGAGGGACACGGTTACCAAAAGCAGCAAGCTCTAAATCCTCTAAAACAACATAAGCAACACCGCGATAGGCCGGCACATTTCCAGCCCCTTCAACAGCTTCGATCTTTGGATCCGGCAATTGTGTTTGTGAGCCTTTATACACGCGCATATTCAGATCACTTGATGAGATTTCTTGCCCATCAGCCCAAATCCGACCCACACGCGATATTTCTCCCTCACACAACGCAATCGCCATAGAGACCGAATAACTAAATTGTGTCACCTCCGGCTGAGAAGGTGCCCCTTTCCCTCCGCCAGACGTCGTTGTCTTTTCCAAAAACTGCGACGCCCATATAACTTGGCCACCAACACGCATGCGTCCATAAACTTGAGCAATCGCTGAGCCTTCAGAGGCCCCCATCAAACGGAAGCGATCAACGCGCCCCGTTTCAACAGTCGCGCTTCCCGCCCCCATCAAACGCTGATCCACCGCCGCCCCAATTGCAGAGCCCACAGCCTTGCCAATCACCGCAGCAGAAACCCCTAAAACTGTTCCACCAACAGAAGAACCAATCGCTGCACCAACAGCACCTAAAACAATGGTGGCCATTATAAATCTCCAATTTCAGGAAAAGAAAAACACGCCGCAATGCGCCTTCTCCAAGGCTCACTTAAAGCATTTTCGATAACACCATGCCCGCTATAAGCATGGATGAATTTCGCGTTTTCACCCTCTTGCGACAAAATGCCAAGATGTTTTGCAACCATGCCTTGACGCATTCGAAACACCAAAGCATCCCCGACAGCCATTGCTTCAACGGGCTTTTCAAGGAGATGCTTGCGCGCTCTTTGCAATAAAATTTCATCGCCCTGAGGCTCATTCCAATCTTTTGTATAAGAAGGTATTTTTTCAGGTTCATCACCATAAATTTCACGCCATATCCCGCGTAAAAGCCCCAAACAATCACACCCAGCACCCCGACAAGAAGCTTGGTGCAGATAAGGCGTATCAATCCAATGGCGCGCGTGCTCAACAATTTTATCTCGCAACATCATAGCGCACCTCCAACAAGGCTCTCGCCGCTATTCTCGTCCCGACTACGTGGATAAGCCGCCAGCCAATCTTCGCCAGGAATATGTGGAAACCCTCGAAAATCAGTCAGATCTCCAAACCGCTCTTTATAAGCCGCCGCTTTTCCTGCGCAGCCAACCTCTAAGCGCAGCAGATCATTTGTCGTTACATCAAGACGCAACTCTTCCCACAGTTCAATCTGACGCACACCACCCTTTATGCGATCATTCTTAATCAACGCAGAGAGCCCAGCGCCCTCGCCCGTTTCCACGATCAATTTCCCTTGTGAAAACCACCTCGCATCAAATCCTTCTAAGCCTGAATTAAAATTCAAAATGCGCCTATCAATGATGGTATCAGCATGAAGTGACACCCCAATTTGCGTTGAACTCAAGCCATTTGAGCACACGCAATTTTCTCCTTGAGAACAACATTGCGCTTGATAAATCCGCCCCTGATCAGAGTTTAGGGCTTCTGTTAATCCACGAAGCTCAACTCGAAAGGCACCCGCCCCGCGCGTTACTTCTCCAAAATACCCTCGAAACTGCAATACTCTTTGCGAGACATCTGCCCAATTGATCAGCCATGATGTAATTTCAGCACCATCAAACCTTCCAGCTTGAATATCGAGCTCTGTAATAGACCTTGAGCTGAGAGCGCCGCTGGCTTCCGTATTATCAACAGATAGCCCCGTGGTTTGTTCCAAGGCAGATGCGCTCACACCAGTATCGGCTTGGAACACCATCCCATCAAAGGCAATATCATCATCATGATCTGTAAAGCCGTAAGTCTGCCCATCTTGCCTTTGCACAAACCAACAACGGCAAAAAGATGTCGCGCCTGTTTGCAAATGTTCTGCGAGATCTTGGGGAAAATCACTCATACGCGCACCTCAACGACAGGCACATCGGGGATCTCACCCGCTTGAAAGCTTGCAACAGAGCTCACAATGCGGCTTGTATCAAAGCGAACAGGCACATCGAATTCAAAACCAGCTGTTATATGTGCCCCTTGCGGGGGTGGGTTCGTGAAGGATAAAAATCCAGAGCTATAATCAAGGTTCCAATCGCGTCCCTCATTAAGGGCGACACCATCCAGCGCAATCGCAACAGTGCCTTCAACAGGCTTTGATATTGGGCGCAGATAAGAGGCATCCCCAGAACTATACGTCTTGATCAACTGAAACGAGAGCTGAAGACCATCTCCCATCGCTATGAGCTGATCACTCACCGCAATCTCGGCGCTCTGCCCACAAGATTTGTAATCCGCCCAATCTTTCCAGCGAAACCCGTAAATTTGGCCGCGCCTCGCTTCAAAAAAAGCGATAATTTCATCCACATCATCAAGGGAATTCATGCCAAGCCCGGCATCATAGCGCCTTCTCGAATGGGCCCAGGGAGTATTTCTCTCTTCAAAACCATTGGCCAAAGTCACGATATCCGTACGCCTTTCCGGACCGCCAGAAGAGCCATAACTAATATTTGTTGGAAATCTCACTTCATGAAAATTCATAGCCTATTTTCCTTAATGATCTTAAATTTGATGACAAAGCCTCGCTCTCATCACACATTCATTGATTGCGCTGACCGCGCCCTAAAGAGCGAGAGACTTGTGCCGCCACTTGCGAACGCGAGCGCCTAAACCCTTCGACATCAGGGGTCGAAATATTCATTGTTATATTGACGGATTTGCCACCTCCCTCAGCGCGGACCCCGAGCTTGCCATTGGCATCCCTGCTTAATGGCATAATCGCTTCAGGGCCCGCCTCGCCCATCAATCCAGTATTTCCGCCTCGCATCGGGAAATAGGTGGGAGAAGATACAACGCCGCCATTTGCAAATGGCATCACTTGCCCTTGCGAAAAAGCGCCCCCCTTTTCAAAGGGTAACAAGCCCCCAATCAAGGAACCAAGCCCTGATGATATGCTCGAGCTCAAACCCTCGCCAAGTTGCTTTGTCAAAGGCGTGATAGCAGAGCTATAAGCTGAATTTAAAACAGACTGCCCAATCCCTTTGAGCGCATCTGAGATTGAATCGCCCCCAAAGACAAGCCCGTCAATCGCTTGCTTAAGCCCTCGAGACAACCCCTTTTCAAGAGACTGAACCCCTTGATTTGTTTGCGACATTGTCGTCTGTAATTTCGTCATTTCGCGGTTAAAATTTGCCGCAATCGCATCCGCGCCACCTAAGGCTGTTTCAATTTCTCTAACGCGATTTTCGAAGCCATCAAGGCCATCTCTTTCATCCATAACTACACACCTTCAATACTATTTTTTCGCACTCATTTAAGGCGCTTCTTTCAGGTCGGGATAAGCAGTCGCCAATTCGATAAGTCGCTTTCGTGCCATAGGTGCACTCGCCTCATTGATCCCCATAATCAGCAAAAACTCAGCGGGGCTAAGCGCCCAAAAATCATCAGGCTTTAGCCGCATTTCTTTGATGCCTAAGCGCATTAACGCAGGCCAATCAAAACTTCCCTCCGAAAACATACTCATGCACACAACCTTCTTTATGTCGGCGTTGAGAAAGCGCGCTGGATCAATTCCGCTCCCACGCGCGCCGCTTCTAAGGGGCCACCTTCGATCTCAGCTGTCAAAATATCGTCATAGCCGCCTCTCCAACCTCCGCCCCGAAGCCCTGCAACAACAAGCCTCAAAACATCGCTTGAAGAAAATTTGCCAACCTCAAAGCGCTCCACGAGTGCGACAAGCGTGTCGAGTTGCATGCTTGCTTCAAGCTCTGCTAAGGCCCCTAAGGTCAACTTCAAGACATGGCGCTTTCCGTTAAGCGTAAGTGCAACCTGCCCTTGCAATGGATTTGCCACCACCATGGCTTACAAGGCTGCAAAAGTCAGTTCACCAGCGGATGCCAGCGACATTTCATAATTCGCCTCACCATTATAGCTTCCCGCATATTCAAGGAATGTGAGTTGAAACTGGCCTTCAATCCTTCCAAAATCTGGAATGATTATCTGATAAACGGCTAATTGACTCGCAAAAAACAATTCACGGGCTTTTTGATCCGTCGCTTCATCTTTAAAAACACCGGACCCTGAAAGATTTGCGCTTTTAATCCCAGCTCCGCCTAATATCTCACGCCATCCACCGGGGCTTTCGATTGTCGTCACATCAATCGTCTCTGCATTGAAAGCAATGCGAGTTGCTCTCAGGCCAGCGACTGTTTCAAACTGCCCTGTGCCATCGACATCAAGCTTCACTAATAGGTCTTTTCCACTTTGGGCTACCATTGTTTTGCTCCATTCTCATTTCGTCATAAGTGATTCAAAATAGCTCCCTTTCCGCTCGTCACATTGGCTAAAAGGGGATAACTTACTGATTTATCTAATATGCATCTTGGACGCGTGCGCGAAATCGGAGATCAATGCGTCTGACATCACTGTCTTGCGCATGCCGAGCGCGGGCCGAAAGAAAAGTCAAAAATACCAACTTCCCTCTCGAGAGCGCAAAATCTGCATCAACCAGAATATCTGATATCGCCACGGCCGCTTCTTTCGCTAATAAAAACCCAGCCGTATCCGCGACAACAGACACGCTAAATTCATGATACGCCCCATATCCCGTTTTATCTGAAGCATCTGTGACATCCTCAGGACCAAGGCTGATATAAAGAGCAGAGACGAGCCCCGTTGGGGCGGCATCATAAATCGCGTCCCCAACAAGGCCTTGCAATGTCAGGTCATTTGACAAAGCTTGAAAAACTGCTGTTTGTAATGCTGCGGAAACACCATAACTCATGCTGAAATTTCCTCACGCGTTTGGCATAAAAGATAATGCCCATGGTGATCTGCTTCATTAACAGATAGAATTTTAAAAATGCGCCCGCCTTCTAAAAAGCGCTGATCCGGCTTTGGCCGTCGATCAGAAGCATGAGGCGCAGATCTAACAATTATTTTTGCAGGTGCGCGTGAAATCGTAAGAAAATCTTCTCCAATTTCACTCCCACTCGTGGCCTCAATTGAGGCCCACATCGTTCCGATTTGCACCCATTCTTCTTGATATCCACCAGCTCCATCTGCTGTTCTTTGGGCTTCTTCTAAAACAAGTTTGCGGTTTAAATGTATAACATTCTTCATCACCCGCGTCCCCCGAACAATCGGATCTTCTTATACTTCTCCAACAAAACATTGATATGGGAGGGGATTGAGGTATTTGAGGCAGCGTTTTCATAACGATTTTCATAATAATGCGCTGCCAACAAGAAAACGGCTTGCGCAAGATCGGCAGGCAACTCATTCCAGCTGCGCGAAATTCCCGCATAAAAATATATCCGCGCATAACCCCCAACAGGAATTTGAGGCCATGAGATACCTTTGGGTAAAATTTTTGGTGAATGAAAATCCAATTCCGTGCGAAATTGACTGGTTGGATAATTTATCCGCTTCCCTGTCACATCAAATACTTGGAAATATCTGATTGAATGGAACGGCCCAACAGGCAAGGTGACAGAATTTAAATCTTTCCATGCATGCGCCGTATAAAGATAATATCTGACAATAAGCGCTTTATGTATGCGCCCCTCGATTGCGGCAATCGCAGCGCGCAAATACATGTCGAGCAAATTATCTTGAACATCATCATCGCTAAAGCCTGTTCCCAGCCGCAGATGTTCTTTGAAATCTGCTATTGGAAGCGCCGTGGTCGCTATTCTATTTAATTCTTTTAAGAGCATATTCTTTCTCCAAAAATCGGCCCATCACAATATAATCGTGGATACGCAATTTGTGCTTTGGTTGTGTGAAGGGAGAACGGCTAGACGACAGCCAAAAATCACGCATCCACTGTGTTTTGCACGACACCCGTGCAAAACACATTTCTCAATCGCTCTCGCTCAATTAATTCGTACCAAAGCGCAAAAGCTTGATGGCCGAGAAATCAGACACATCGCCACCCACGCGCTTTGTTGCATAGAAAAGAACATGAGGTTTGGCTGAGAATGGATCGCGCAGCACGCGAATATCTGGGCGTTCGGCAACTGTATAACCAGCCGCAAAATCACCAAATGCAATCGCAGGTGCATCAGAAGCGATATCAGGCATATCTTCTGCCACAAGTACTGGATAGCCAAGTAAACGTGCAGGCTCGCCCGCTGCCAAACCATCGCTCCATAAGAAACGGCCGTCGCTATCTTTAAGTTTACGAACCTGTCCTGCCGTTTTAGAATTCATCACGAATGTGCCATTTGCGCGGTATTTTGCGCCCAGCGCATAGACAAGATCAATAATAGAATCCGCTGGATTATTTGGATCAAAGTCACCATCTGTCCCTGTCACCACATATCCCAAGCTCCCCCAGAGCCAGAAACCATCAAGTACCTGCAAGTGATTCAGAAAGCCCTTTGGCTTATCAACGCCATCCCCATTGATGAAGGCTGAAGCTTCTGCAGTCGAGAATTTCTCAGCAATACGCCCTGCAAGCCAGCCTTCAATATCAAAAGCGCTATCATCAAGAAGGCGCTGAGACGCTTTAGGAAGGGCTGACAACTCATAGAGAGGGATTGAAATACGATCAATTGTCGGCGTTGCCGTCTCGCTCAATGTCCCTGTTTCCGTCACCCAACCAGAGCCAACATCACTTGTATCAATCAAAACATCGTAAGACGTCGCCTCAACATTGACGACATTTGAAATCGAACGAATGGAGGCCGTCGATTGCAGTGTGGACTTAATGACATCAGATGTCTGCGGATCAACGAGATAGCCCCCATCGCCATTAACGGCCGTTGACATAGACTTGCCTTCTAATCCGAGACCGCGCAGATCATCATCATCGCCGTTTCGAACATATGTTTCCATTGCCGACTTATGCGACAAATCGAGATCTTGGGCCGCAGATAAAACGGGGCGGGAAATGATATGAGATTTTTGATCAAGCATGGATAAACGCTCTTCCTGTTTGTTGAGTTTCGTTTTTATTTCGCTTTGAAATGTCGTGAGGTCTTGAACGAACCCAGAAAGAGCATTTTTTATTTCTCCCACGGGTTCAAAGTTTTGGGTAGGCATAGAGAGACCACCCCGAGCCTTTGTCTCGGTTATTTTCATATGTCATTCCTTTGTTTGAAACTGGCCTTTGTTTGAAATTGACCTTTGTTTGAGCTAGGCCTTTGTATAAAATAGGCCCTTGTTTGAGATTGAAAATTTACACCAAGCGGAGTGGCTTAGCTCATTTTGCAATCACAGATCGGAGCATTTGGCGCGCCTCTTTAATCGATGAAAGAATATCAGCCGCCTCATCTCGCAAGATATTGTCAGACTTCGCTTCAGCTTCTTGCCTTCGCGTCTCTAATCTCGCCTCCGGCAGCATTGGAAATGTCACTAGAGACACCTCCCACAGCTCTAAATCTGTCAAAATTCTCTGCGCTTGTTTATCTTTATGCGCCTTCAAAGTACGGTAGCCAATGGAACGCCCATCAATGGCACCCGCTTCAATCAAAGTAATCGCTTCGCGCCCTTGTTTGAGCTCACTTAAAATACGCCCCTTCACAAAAAGGCCTTTTTCATCTTCATAAACTTCATCCCAAACGCCTATGGGCTTTGATGGATCATGTTGCCAAAGCATCTTAACGGAACGATTGTGTTTCTCGAGATGCCGCAATGAGTGCTTATAAGCCCCTTTTGCGACGACATCGCCACCTTTATCTTTATGACCAAATAAAGACGCATATCCCGAGATGTGTACGCCATCTACTATCTGAATATCTTCCCCCAAGCGCGCAAATTTATGTTCTAAAGCACCTTGATAATCACAATACATATTCATCTTTTAGCCCTCAGCCTTTTCTAAATCTGATTGTGTTTGAAAATCTTGTCCATTTTCATCCTCCAAGCTTTCTTCATGAGCAGCAGCTTGTGTATCTTCGAACTGGGAATCTTCTATCCCACCAAGAGAAACAGCCGGCAAACCCAAAAGCATCCGCTTTTCATGGTCACTTAGAAAATCGGCCTGTGAAATTCTTTTCCACTGCGCTTCGCGCTCACTTGCTAAGGCCGGCACTTGATCTAAATCCGTCCGTAATTCGAGCTCTTCCCCCGACATTTCTGACAGCCAATGCCCTAAAGCCCCCAGCACTTTAGAAACCAGCGGTAAGACCGTTAGCCTATAAAAAGCACGATTGGCTTCTTGATAATTATTATAAGTCGCATCCCCTGGAATGCCTAAAAGCATCGGTGGCACGCCAAAAGCTAAGGCCACTTCCCGCGAAGCTGCTTCTTTGGTCTTTTGGAACTCCATATCTGAAGGGCTCATTCCCATAGGGCGCCAATCAAGACCGCCTTCGAGCAGCATCGGCCGGCCCGCATTGCGCACACCTTGATGGTGATTTTCCATCTCGCTGAGCAGACGATCATATTGATCAGGGCTCAATGTGCCTTGCCCCTCTTCTCCCCGGTAGACAATCGCCCCCGATGGTCGCGCGGCGTTATCAAGCAAAGCTTTTGACCAACTCGAGGCTGAATTATGAATATCAAGCGCACTTGCTGCGGCTTGAAATGGCGACAGCCCATAATGATCATCACTCGGATTAAAGGATTTAATATGACAGATTGGCGAATATTCATCGATGATTGCAAAGCGATGCTTGGCAGCGCCAACACTATATTCATAGCCAATCGGCCAACCATCTTTGCCCGGCACAACACGCATGCGATCTGAGCGCAAAACATGAAGTTCTCGAGGCAAACGCTCATCTGCACCAACGGCCTCAATATAGCTATCGCCTGAAAGAAGCATCTGCGCATATAGCGCTTCAAGAAATTCCGCGCGCCCTTGCATTTGATTTGGACGCGAGAGAATTGCCAACATAGGATGGGTTTCAAAGCGCTCTTGTGCGTTTTGCAGTATAAATGGCAAGGCGGCGGCGGCTTCACTGATCAGTTTGACGCAGCGAAATCCAACGGGATTTTGAGTGAAACCAATACGCGTTAAGCTTGTTGTATCACGCGCGCTCCAAGCCGGACGCCCCGCACCAAAATTTGCTGCAATCACACGCCCGCTTGCGGAAGCTTTTGCTTCATCTGCAAACTGCGCCTTCGTTCTCGTTCCTTGCTTTAGAAAGTCGAATACCATAATTCTGGCTACCTCTCATGCTTTTCAATCCAGATGGAACATTCAACCCTACGGAGCTGAACATCCCTCTTTTGAACCTGTGGCTCGATCTTCCCGATTTGGGTCTCTCTTGCCTGCTTGAGAATGTTTTAACTTAAAGAAGCGAAGAAGCCGTAAGCAGTGCGAGCGCATGACGCCCCGCGGGTGCAACACATAAAAAAGCGCCCCCTAAACAAGAGAGCGCTTTCAAAACTTCAGCACCAATAGAATGAAGTGTTCTATTATGCTTTTTTATAGATTTTTGCGATTTTTTCGACCGCGAGCTCCGGCGTCATTTCTTCGCTTTCGCCTGTCTTACGGCATGTCACCTCGACAACGCCGTTTTTAAGCCCCCTCGGGCCCACTGTGATGCGCCATGGCAATCCAATGAGATCCATTGACGCGAATTTGCCACCCGCGCCCATTTTGCGATCATCATATAAAGGCTCGAGCCCAAGCGCTTCAAAACTCTTATAGAGAGTTTCACTGGCCTCATCGGCAGCTTCATCACCCGTTTTCAGATTGATAATGCCAACATGGAAAGGCGTGACCCCTTCTGGCCAGATGATGCCCTTTTCATCATGGCTTGCCTCAATAATCGCGCCCAGTAAGCGCGACACACCGATACCATGAGAACCCATATGAACCGGCACAGGCTTACCATCTGAATTTTGCACGCTCGCACCCATGCTCTCAGAATATTTTGTTCCAAAATAGAAGATTTGACCCACTTCAATGCCACGTGCGGTGCGCTGGCGTTCTGCTGGAACTTCCGCAAATAGGGCCGCATCATGCGTCTCATCCGTGCGTGCATATCGCGAAGTAAATTCTTCAAGCACACCTTGGCACTGCTCGACGTTGTCAAAATCAATATCACGATCACCGAATGTTAAATCTGTGATTTCGCTATCATAAAAGACTTCACTTTCGCCTGTATCAGCCAAAACAAGGAATTCATGCGTATTTTCGCCGCCAATTGGGCCGGAATCTGCCCGCATTGGAATCGCTTGTAGCCCCATGCGCTCATAAGTGCGCAAATATGTCACTAAGTGGCGATTATACGCATGAAGAGCGTCTTCTTTCGTCAGATCGAAGTTATACCCGTCTTTCATCAAAAACTCACGGCCGCGCATCACACCAAAACGTGGACGCACTTCATCGCGGAATTTCCATTGAATTTGATAAAGCGTAAGGGGCAAATCTTTATAGGATTTCACATAAGAGCGGAAAACATCTGTGAACATCTCTTCAGCTGTCGGAGAGAAGAGCATATCGCGGCCATGACGATCTTGCATACGCAACAACTCATCACCATAAGCCTCATATCGCCCGCTTTCTCTCCAAAGATCAGCGGATTGCAATGTTGGCATCAACAAAGGGATATGCCCTGCTTTTTGCTGCTCTTCATGAACAATTTGTTCGATTTTCTTGAGCACTTTATACCCAAGCGGCAACCATGAGTATATGCCCGCAGATTGTTGGCGGATCATGCCGGCACGCAGCATCAAACGATGTGATACAATTTGTGCTTCTGCTGGCGTTTCTTTCAATACAGGTAAAAAATACCGAGATAGACGCATGATTGCTGTCCTTTTTTAAAAATATCTGCTTTCCTTTCCTCTATTCTATCGCATAACAACAAACAAGTGAAAGCAACGATAGGCTCGGATGAAAATGCAACATCCACACGCGGGCCTGCATGTGATGAAAAAGGTATAACATAATGGCACTACCTGTAAGAGAACAAGTTAAATACTGGGGTATCACCACGTTGGTATTCGTGCTTATTCTTGTCTTTCTAGGCAATGTGATTTTGCCCTTTGTGATGGCGATGGCGCTGGCTTATATGCTTGATCCTATTGCAGATCGCTTAGAAAAGCTGGGGCTGAGCCGTGTTTTATCAACTGTTATTATTACAGTCTCTGCAGCGCTTATCGTCATTCCGCTCTTAATTATTGTGATTTCAACCCTCATTCAGCAAAGCGCTGAGTTGGTAAATATTGCCCCGGAACTTTTCAGCAACTTCATTCGTTTTCTTGAAGCGCGCCTTCCGCAAATTTTTGATGAATCAAGCCGTGTCCATCAAGGCCTTGTGCAAATCGGCGAAACCATCAGCGCGCGCAGTGGGACATTGATTTCAACCGTCTTCAACTCCGCACTTGGCGTTGTTCACATTCTTGTTCTCATTGTTTTAGTTCCTGTGATCACCTTCTATCTCTTGCTCGATTGGGATCGCATGACAGCAGAAATCGACAAGCTAATCCCTCGCGATCATGCGCCCATCATTCGCAAACTTGTTGGTGATATTAATAAAACAATCGCGGCCTTTATTCGCGGTCAAGGAACTGTTTGTCTTATTTTAGGCTCATTCTATGCTATTGCGCTGATGATTGCTGGGCTTAAATTTGGCCTTATTGCTGGCTCAATCGCAGGCGCATTGACTTTCATTCCTTATGTGGGCGCTCTGGTCGGCGGTGCGCTTTCTATAGGCTTGGCGTTATTTCAGTTTTGGGGCGGCGTAGAAATCATTGATGGGAATGAAGTCATCGTTGCAACCGATTGGACGCGTATCTTGATCGTTGTCGCTATATTTGCGGCAGGTCAGTTTCTTGAAGGCAATATTTTAACGCCAAAACTCGTTGGAACATCTATCGGATTACATCCGGTATGGTTGATTTTTGCTCTCTCAGCTTTTGGCACGCTTTTTGGCTTCGTGGGGATGCTTATCGCTGTGCCTGTTGCCGCAAGCATCGGCGTTTTAATGCGATTTGCGATCACCCAATATCACAGCTCGCGCCTGTATCGGGGCTTAGAAGGCCCAGAAGATACCATTGAAGACATTGCGCCCACGGATCCAAACCGCGCCAAAGCCCCCACTCAAGCGTCCTTTGAGGAATAAATGGCAGAACAGCTCACATTCAAACTGCCGAGCCGTGAGGCTTTGGGACGCGAAGCATTTTTTGTTTCGCCCTCCAATGCAATTGCGCTTGCGACCTTAGAAACCCCGCAAAACTGGCCTTCTGGCAAGCTTGTATTATGTGGGCCAAAAGGCGCAGGAAAAACGCATCTCGCACATGTGTGGGCGAATGAGCATGATGCCATTATTTTGCCTGCCTTTGAACTTCTCAGCGCAGATATTCCGATGTTCGCATCGCATGGTCATATTGTCGTCGAAGACGTTGATCTCATAAGCACGTTTGCGAATGCAGCTGAATTAGAAAAAGCGCTTTTTCATTTGCATAATCTCACGCTAGCTGAAGGGGGACGACTTTTGATAACGGCGCGTTTGGCCCCCAATCATTGGACAATAGGCTTGCCAGATCTTGCATCGCGCATGCAAGGCACAACAGTTGCCAAAATAAATGCACCAGATGATCAGCTTCTCGGCGCCATTCTCATCAAACTGTTCGGAGATCGTCAGCTCGCCGTCTCAGCGCCCTTAATAGAATTTATCATCAAGCGCATGGAGCGCTCAGCTGACGCAGCTCTCAATATTGTAGAACAACTCGATAAATCTGCTCTTCGGGATCAAAAATCAATCACGCGCAAATACGCTGCTGATATTTTAAACGATAATTTATCGGATTAAGGGCGTGACACTTCCTAAATAGACAAGTTTAATCTTTGCCATTAGAGTGGTTGAGATCAGTATGTATGTTTTGGGGAGCAACATGCATCCTCCAGTAAGAAACAAGGGATAAACTGTGGGTTCCAATATTTCAGAAAAAACAGATGCATTAGAGACGACAGCAATGCAATCTGAATGGGGCATATTTGGGCGCCCTCTCTTTCTTGATGATCAGGCGCGCGCGCTCTCGCGCGTTGGCGTTGTTGATGTTGGCTCAAATTCTGTTCGACTGGTTATCTTCGATGGTGCAGCCCGTTCACCTGCTTATTTTTACAACGAGAAAATTTTATGCGCCCTAGGGGCAGGATTGCCAGAGACAGGCCACCTCAATCCCAAAGGACGCATCCGCGCCTTAAATGCCATCAAGCGCTTTCAGATGCTGGCACAAGGTATGGGGATTAAAGCACTGAGCGCCGTTGCAACAGCTGCCGTGCGTGAAGCTTCCGATGGGCCAGAGTTCCAAAATCTCGTCGAACAAGAAACGGGGCTACAGATTACTGTCATTGACGGCAAAGAAGAGGCCCGCCTGACGGCACAAGGCGTTCTATTAGGATGGCCTGATGCGAAAGGTCTTGTCTGTGACATTGGTGGATCTTCTATGGAATTGGCGGTTGTTAATGACGGCCGCGTTGGGCAATGCGTGACCTCTCCCCTCGCGCCCTTAAAGCTTCAAGCCGTTAAGGGCGGCAAAAAAGGCCTGAGAGAACACATTGCGCCCATTATGGCGGAACTTGCGCAAACTGTTGGCACCGATCACAAGCGTATTTATCTAGTCGGTGGTTCATGGCGTGCGATTGCGCGCATCGATATGCATAGGCGCGGCTATCCACTGCATGTTTTGCATGAATATCGCATGAGCATAAAAGACATTAATAAAACAATTCAATTCATCAAAGAGAACGATCTCAACGCGATAAAAGGTGCAACAGGCACATCATCTGCACGGATGGCCCTCGTCCCTTTAGCCTCTGAAGTTTTGAGAAAATTGGTACGCACATTTAAGCCAAACGAAATTTGTGTCTCCTCCTATGGCATTCGAGAAGGTCTTTTATATGAGCAAATGCCGGAAAATATTCGCCAGCGCGATCCATTGATCGAAGCCTGCCGCCTCTCGGAACATAACGACGCGCGCCAGCCCGGGTTTGGCAAGCAGCTTCATAATTTCATTGAACCCATTTTTGGGAAACATAGCTTAGCAAAGCGGCGCATCATTCGAGCTGCATGTCTGCTTCATGATGTCTCTTGGCGGGCTCATCCAGATTACCGTGCGGAAGTCTGTTTTGATAATGCGACGCGCGCCAATCTCGGCGGATTGACCCATAAGGAGCGCATTTATCTCGGCCTTGCACTTTTGCACCGCTATAAAAACAGCCGAGATAATTCAACCTTCGCTCCACTGTTTTCAATGCTCGAAGAGCATGAAATTAATGAAGCCGAAGTTTTAGGCAAGGCGATGAGATTTGGCTCAATGTTTACATCAAAAAATCTTGCGAACATTGCAAAAATCACGTTTAAACCGCGCAAAAAGAAACTCATTTTATCTTTATCCGCTGAGGGCAGAGATCTTTATGGCGAAGTGGCACAAGCGCGTTTTCAATCGCTTGCCAATAGCTTGGGCGCTGAAATGCTCATCAAAAAGATGCGCCTCTAACCTAAAGGTAAATCAACACTCACAGGGAAGTGATCTGATGCCGTTAGAAGCGCTTGTGCGAGCGCTTCATTCGCTTGCAGCCCTCCATCCTCAAGAGGGTTCCAAATGCGCCATGATGCATTGCTGCGCAAATTTTGTGAGACCATCACATAATCAATCAAAACAGAGTGATACTCTTGGCGTTTCGGTTTGTAAAATCGCGCGGACGTCGGCGCATTTGATGGCGATCTTTGATGATGTAAAGCATGTGGCTCATACAAGATAAGCTCTTTTTCTGGCTTATGCGCATCCAGCCCCATTATGACTTCAATGCTTGAGCGTCCAAGAAGCGATTCAAACGTATCGAATCCAATGCCATCATTAAAATCCCCTAAAACAATTAAAGGATCATTCGCATCTAAATGCTCTTTGACGCGCTCTCTAATCCAAATAGATTGCGCCAGTTGCTTGCGCCGATTTTCCAACGACACCTGAGCCACCTCAAGCGCGCCTTTCGCCCCATGCGGCGCTTTGGATTTGATATGTACCCCCATCAAACGCAAGCGTTCACCTGAGACACGGTGCTCCACGTCTAGCTCTAAAGGAGGCTTTGAGAAATGCGCGCGCTCATCCTCCCCATTGCCCAAATCCGCCCTGAACTCTGTGTTAAAAGCCGGTAGATTCGTGTCGTTTTTGACACCTTGAGGATCATGCCGCACACGCAGTAACAGCGGATCATACATCAAGGCAATTTCTTGTTGCGTATGACTAATAAAACCCGTTTGAATTGTATTCGCACGCAAACCCGCCCAATCGGCAAATTGCTCTAAAGCGCGTCTCGTTTCGCGTGAGCGGCTGGTATCAGGCGCTTCAATCACCATTATTGCATCGGCGTCTAATGCCGTAAATACGGTCTTTAAAGCCTCCAATTGCATTTTTCGAGTGACATTGTAGCGCGAAGACCATCGATCATCTAAGAGCAGCGCGCCATCATGATCAAAAAGATTATCAAACCATTCTACATTATAAGTCGCTATTCTAATCACGATATCAACTCCACCAACGATTAAGACTTTTGGCTATTTGCACTCTGGCTAGAAAATTCTTGGATTTCGTCCCACGCCGCATTGATCTGTGCCATCTTGTGGGTTGCGAGATTAACAGCTTCTTCAGGCACGCCGCGAGCGATCATGCGGTCAGGATGCGTCTCGCGGACCAAATTACGATAGGCTTGTTTAATTTCCGCGATAGAATGATCACTCGTCACCCCAAGTACATCATAAGGATCAGGCTGAGCGTCAGGGACAATGCGCGCGCGCATCGCCCGAAAAGCTTGCTCTTTTATTTCAAAAATTTCAGCGACTCGAGATAAAAACGCATCTTCATTCGGATGATATTCACCATCCGCCATCGCAATATGAAACAGACCATCCATCAGATCTAATAAAGGCTCACAAGAAGACCCATACATAGATTTAACAGATTGAGCATATTCCTCGAACCCTGCCACATCTTGGCGTGCTAAATTAAAAACACGCCCAGCCGCTTTCTCATCTTCTTTCTCAATATGGAAGACTTCTCTAAACGCAGTGACCTCATCTCGCGTGACCAAACCATCTGCTTTTGCCATTTTCGCACCAAGCCCAATAACAGCAATCGCGAATCCCACGCGCCTCTCAGGCTCCGATCGCAGCCATTTAAAGACATGCGAAAGCCCTTCCCCTTTAGAGAGCGATGATATCGTCTCAAGTATGCGCGCCCAAATTGACATAAGGCCAATTTATAGCAAGTCCGTAAAGTTACCACCCATAATCGGCTTCTCCCGCAAATAAATGCAAACGATGTACGATCAATCCGCTCCCCCCTAGAGCAAACTGCGCACCCTTGGCCTTTGATACCTCTTGCTCGGTATGATCAACAGCTCATGAACCGCCCACACCAAAGCATCAAGGCGATCTGGCGATCCGCGCCCTTTGTAACCTTGCAAACTCATTTTTGTGAGTTGCTCCTCTAAAGCAGATAAATCGACTTTCGAATGATATACACGCCCTTGATCATATAATGCTGCCACAGGCTCCGCGCGCGCTTGTTTTCCTTTGCTCGCGCGCACAGATTTATACGACACAAGCGGATCAACTTGCCGTATGACCGTTTCCACCAAATCACCGCCTTGGTTCACCTCCGCAATCACTTTATCCGCCTGCCATTTTTGATAGGCATCAATAACAGCCTGCGCCCATCCGCTTGGTTGCAGCGCCCGCTGCGATGCATCCTCCAACACGTAAGCACGCCAATCCTTTGGATCGCCTTGCATCTGAGCTCCCACAACCAAGATTCCACACTCATCAGAGCCCTCATGACTGCTCACAGGCGGATCCACTGCAACAATGATCCGGTCCATTTCTGGCAATAGCTCAACGCGCAGCCTATCCAATTGCGCATAGGACCACATAGCCCCCTCCTCTTCCTCCAAGAGGACGCCTTGCAATTCCTGACGCCCAAGGCGCGTGCCTGCATATCTTTCTGTCATTTCTTCTAAAAAGCTGGATGCAAGATTGGCTTTGTTTTCTTCAGTTGTTGCATGTGTGACGACAGTATTTTTGCGTTTCAACAGCTCTTTCAAGAGCGCGATATTTCGAGGTGTCGTTGTCACAACTTGCCTTGGGTGATCTCCAAGGCGCAAAGCGAATTGCAGCATGTCCCAAGCCTCTTGTGATTTCTTCCATTTCGCCAATTCATCAACCCAAGCCGCGTCGAATTGAGGACCACGCAATGCTTCAGGATCATTGCCTGAAAAAACAGTCGCCTCTGCGCCATTGGGCCAAACAAGCGTTCGCCTTGTTGCAACCCAGCGCGGCTTACGGTCTTCGGGCGTACATGCCAAGATCCCACTATCGCCAAACACCATCACTTCGCGCGCCTGATCATAAGTCTCCCCAACAAGAGCAATGCGGTGACAAGCCCCGCCGCTCAATGGTTTATCCCCCTCAACAAGTGTTCGGACCCATTCAGCGCCTGCCCTCGTTTTCCCAGCCCCACGCCCTCCCAAGATAACCCATGTTCGCCAATCTCCCTCAGGCGGAATTTGGTGAGGTAAAGCCCATGCTTCAAACAAAAACGGGAGCGCATGAAGCGCTCCCTTTCCTTCTAAATCATCCAAAAACTTAGTCTGAAATTTGCGATTTTTTAAGGCGAGCCAATCGATCAAGGACTTCATTTCTAGCGGCTTCAAAATCAATTTCTCCTGCTCCAAGTTGCCCTTCCTTGCGTTTTTGCTCATCTAAACGCTTCCTTTCATCCATTGCCGTCTGCATTGCTTTTCTTAATTCCGTTAAATATTTGGGAATATCACTTAGCGCCGCAGTTTCACCTGCTTCCACATCATCTAAAGCCTGATCGATTGCTTTTATGACACGGATGACATTGCGCCGTGCTATTTCAATGAGATATGTATCTTGCTCATCTTGCCGAGGTATTTTCTTCGCCGTCATTTGTGCCTCTTATGTTTATTGTTTTCACACAACAGGCAAGGTCAGCGCTTTTTATAGAAGCGAGCCAATCATCGCTCAAAACCAACTTTCCTCACCTTCCAGCACTATGAAAATAGCAAAAAAGCCCAAAAAGTCAATAAGTTTATTATTTTCAATAAGTTAACAGGAAGTTCGTAATAAAAAAACCTGCGCAACACGCAGGTTTTAAAGTTTTAATTTGCGCGCTGTCGCTCTATTTCACGCCATCGAGCCACATTGCGATTATGCTCTGCTAGAGTGCGCGAAAAAGCATGCCCGCCAGTCCCATCGGCCACAAAAAAGATATATGGGGTGACATCAGGGTGCGCCGCAGCCTCCAAAGCCGCAAGCCCAGGATTTGCAATTGGGCCTGGGGGCATCCCTGCAATTACATATGTATTGTAAGGATTACGCGCTCTCAATTCAGACCGCCGCAACCCACGCCCTAAAACGCCTTTACCATCTGTTACACCGTAAACGACGGTTGGATCCGTTTGCAATTTCATACCTTGACGCAAACGATTTACAAAAACACTGGCAACCTGAGGACGCTCTTCCGCGAGCCCCGTTTCCTTCTCGATGATTGATGCGAGAATCAAAAGTTCTTCCGCAGACTGAAGAGGCAATCCCTCTTCACGTCCTTCCCAAACTTTTGCAAGCCGACGATCTTGCGCTTCAACCATCTGAGCAATAACATCATCCACATTCGTTCCAATGCGAACTTCATAGCTATCTGGCGCTATTCTGCCTTCGGCAGGTATTTCATTGGCTTCAAGTGAGCCGGATAAAAAGCGCGCATGCTTTAAACTTTCGCTCACCCGCCATACAGTTGCCCCCTCAGCTATCAAAATACGGTAGCGCGTATTTTCATCTTCTAAAGCTGCATCAAAGAGTTGTGGAATCTCAAAAGCCTCAGCACTTGGTGTATATTCAGCAACAACATCATATCCATTATCATTTGGATCAAGCTCACGAAGCTGCATTTGCGCAGAAGCAACACCAATGCGGTAGATGACCTCGCGCCCGCAATTTGAAGCCCCGCCACGCGTGACGATATCAACGATTTCGTGCATAGAAGCCCCAGCCGGCACCAAAAATGCGCCCGCCTTAAGCTGCGAAGAACGATCGCTATACCGCACGCCAAGCCTGAATATTGACGGGCTCGACAAAGCCCCTTGGGCTTCTAAATCATTTGAAACTTTTGAAAAATTTGACCCTTGAGCAACACGAAGGCAGACGGCATTTTCAAGTGGTCCAGCGCTGCTGTATTGGTTTTGCGCCCAAGAAATAACGCCGGCCAAGATCACAAGGCCGACGAGAATAATGCTCAAAGCATTTGAGGCGATAGAACGCCACATATTTATTGTACCTTTTTAAGAACTAGCGAAGCGTTTGTGCCACCAAATCCAAATGAATTGGAAAGAGCAATATTGATTTCCCGCTCACGCTTTGCGTTTGGCGCCAAATCTAATTTCGGCTCAACGGCAGGATTATCTAAATTGATCGTTGGAGGGGCAACTTGATCACGGATTGCAAGAACGCAAAAAATTGCTTCAACCGCACCTGCCGCACCAAGAAGGTGACCAATCGATGATTTCGTTGACGACATCGTGGCCTTTGAAGCCGCATCTCCCATCAAACGCTCAACAGCACCAAGCTCGATCGTATCGGCCATTGTAGATGTCCCATGCGCGTTGATATAATCGACATCAGCCGGCTCAATGCCAGCACGATTAAGCGCCGCTTGCATTGAACGGTAGCCCCCATCGCCATCAGAAGCAGGCGCCGTGATATGGTACGCATCTCCTGAAAGACCGTAGCCTGCAACTTCCGCATAAATTTTAGCGCCGCGTGCAACCGCATGCTCATATTCTTCAAGGACAACAACACCAGCGCCCTCGCCCATCACAAAACCATCGCGATCCGCGTCATATGGACGTGATGCTTTGGTCGGATCATCAGCGCGGTTCGTTGAAAGCGCTTTACAAGCATTAAACCCAGCAATGCCGAGCTCACAAATGGCAGCTTCCGCACCGCCTGCAATCATCACATCCGCATCACCATAGCTGATAAGACGCGCCGCATCACCAATCGCATGCGCCCCCGTTGAACACGCTGTTACAACGGCGTGGTTCGGCCCCTTGAAGCCATAACGGATCGACACTTGGCCAGAAATCAAATTGATCAATGAGCCAGGAATAAAGAATGGAGAAATACGGCGCGGGCCTTTTTCTGCCAATGTAACTGCACCGTCAGCAATGGAAGAAAGCCCACCGATTCCTGAACCAATCATGACACCAGTGCGAAGACGATCTTCTTCGCCTTCAGGCCTCCAATTCGCATCATTTACCGCTTGTTCAGCCGCTGCAATGCCATAGAGAATAAAATCATCAACTTTTTTACGCTCTTTTGGGGCCATCCAATCGCTTGGATTGAATGTGCCATTCGTTCCATCACCTAGCGGGACTTCACAAGCATATTTGGTTGTCACCCGTTCCGGGTTGAATTTTTGAATTGTGCCTGCGGCAGATTCACCTGCAAGCAGTTTTTCCCAAGTTTCTTCAACACCACAAGCCAGTGGTGAAACCATTCCTAATCCAGTTACAACGACGCGGCGCATTTTAACCCTCTTTTATTTCATTTTCTCTTCAATACACCGCAAAAGCCAAATAGAAAAGGCAAAGAGCATATTGAGAAGATTCAAAGGTCTCATTTTAAGTTTCAACCTAAATCATAAATTTTAATAAAAAACGGCACCCACAACAAAAATTGTGAGTGCCGCTAAAACTGTGTTTCTTAAGGTAACTTAAGAAGCTTCAGTGATGAATTTAACAGCATCACCAAAAGTTTGAATTGTTTCCGCTGCATCATCAGGGATTTCGATGCCGAACTCTTCTTCGAACGCCATAACCAATTCAACTGTGTCAAGGCTGTCTGCGCCGAGATCATCAATGAAAGATGCTGCTTCAGTTACTTTGCTTTCGTCCGCATCAAGATGCTCAACAACGATCTTCTTTACGCGTTCTGCGATATCGCTCATATTATATTCCTCACAAATATGGGCCAAAATGCCCGTTAATCTTTGGCCTTTGGGCCCGCGTATTGGTGTGTTTTCAAAATTGAAATCAAATTCAAAAACACAAGTATCAAGATATCGAATTCTTTTCGACACCTATCACCAAATCTGAGCTGCTCATAACATAAACTTTCGATATAGCAAGAGGTTTATATCAATTTGCAACATTAGTTTATAGCATTGCCATGCCACCATTCACATGCAATGTCGTACCTGTCGTGTACCCAGCTGAATCTGAAGCCAAGTAAAGCACTGCAGAAGCTATTTCTGCGGGCGTCCCCATGCGTGCCGCTGGAATTTGCACATTAATTTTGTCTTTTTGCTCATCCGTGAGCTTATCTGTCATCGCCGTTGCAATAAAACCAGGCGCAACGCAATTCACAGTAATGCCACGTGAAGCCACTTCATAGGCCAATGATTTAGACATGCCAACCACACCAGCTTTTGAAGCCGCATAGTTCCCTTGGCCAGGATTTCCTGTTGCGCCAACGATCGAGGAAATATTTACAATACGTCCCCAACGCTTTTTCATCATGCCGCGCATAACACCTTTGCAAAGGCGCATTGTGGATGTCAAATTCACATTCAGAACAGAATCCCACTCATCATCAGACATACGCATAAACAAATTATCGCGCGTGATACCGGCGTTATTCACCAAAATATCAACAGATCCCATCGCTTCAACAGCTGCTTTAGGCAATGCCTCTACGCTTTCTTTCTCAGAAAGATTACATGGCAAAACAAATGCGCGCTCACCGAGCTCAGCGGCCAATGCTTCTAATGGCTCAACGCGTGTCCCTGATAATCCAACACTTGCACCAGCTTTATGTAATGCGCGCGCAATTTCACCGCCAATACCACCCGATGCTCCAGTGATAAGTGCATTTTTTCCAGTTAAATCAAACATATTTTTCTCCTTAAGCCTCAGTAATGGCTTTAAGCTTTTAACTTTTCGATATCTTCAGGCGTTCCGGCTGGGCTACAAGCAATAGAGCGCTCTATTCGGCGGATCATTCCTGAAAGCGCCTTGCCTGCACCAATTTCCCAAATTTCAGTGACACCTTTTTCGGCCATGTAAGCAACAGATTCTCTCCAACGCACTGAGCCAGTCACTTGTTCAACAAGTAAATCTCGGATCAAATCCGCATCTTCCACCGCACTCGCACGAACATTTGCGACAAGCGGAACAGATGGTGCCTTGATGTCAACTTTGGCCAGAGAGTCTTTCATGACGTCCGCAGCTGGAGCCATCAAAGCGCAATGGAATGGCGCCGATACAGGCAATATAACAGCGCGTTTCGCACCTGCTTCTTTTGCCAAATCAACAGCGCGCTCAACAGCAGCCTTATCACCAGACACAACAACTTGGCTTGGATCATTATCATTTGCAGCCTGACACACATCCCCTTGAGCGGCCGCTTCAGCAATTTCAGTCACCTTCGCGAAATCTAAGCCTAAAAGCGCGGCCATTGCACCCTTACCAACAGGCACAGCCTCTTGCATAGCTTGCCCACGTGTGCGCAAAAGCTTCGCAGCATCAAAAACAGAGATCGAACCTGCTGCAGCAAGAGCAGAGTATTCACCCAAAGAATGCCCTGCGACAAAAGCGGCATCAGAAATATCAAAGCCTTCTTCTTGCAAAGCGCGAAAGGCCGCTAATGATGTTGCCATCAAAGCTGGTTGCGCATTTTGTGTCAGCGTCAGCTCAGCAATATCGCCTTCCCAAATCAATTTAGAAAGATCTTCTCCTAAGGCTTCATTCACCTCGTCAAACACAGCTTTGGAACTCGCATAGCTCTCAGCTAAAGCTTTTCCCATTCCAATCGCTTGAGCACCTTGCCCTGGAAACACAAATGCGCGCATATTTTGATCGCCCTCTATTTTTTCTTTGCAATGGGTCTAACGCTCTAAACCAAAATGAGCAAGCCTTGGGTTTGTGATCGCAAAAACTCAAGCCGCATATGAACACAAATTTTGGTCAATCATTAAGCGCATCAAACATGCGGCCTTTAATAAACCAAGCTGCCCCAAAAGCCCAAAGAATAAGTGTTTCCAAATAGAAGGTCACATTATAGTGCTCCCATTTTTCACTCAAATCCTCCGGCAACGAGCCATAGCAAGCCAAAATGCTTGCACATATAAATATGACAACGCCACAAATCGTATAGTATCCATTCCGACGCGCTTTCCTTGGCAGAAGTTGCCCATTTTGATCTAAATGTTTCTCAGGCAGTATACGCTTTAAAACAACGAGGCAAAAAAGGCCTAAGTACAAAAACACCCCTGCCGCAGCCAAGAGATGCCACTCGCTGGAATCACCGAATAATTCAAAATAATCCCGCCCAGGAACAGGCTCTAATAACAATTGCTCTTGGGTGGCGTTCACTTTGGCAAATACGCGTGAAGTGAAAACCCCTGGCGCGCAGCCACTTTTTGACGTTGGGAATATTGCAACAGCAATAGCACAAACACCGGCGATATTACTCCCCCAATCCTCTAAGCGGCTATCTCCTGAAAATGCGATGAGAAAGCCGCCAATGAAAAACAAAAAGCCTACGAAAATTGCTCCCAAAAATGGCGCATAATAAAAATGGCTTATTGTGTCACGCATGCATGAGTTATCGAAGCGGCCGCCGATCCACAAAAAAATAGGCAAAGATACCGCTGCAAGACCGACCAGTAGGGCCAAACGATTTAAGATTTCTGAGTTTCGAGAAGCCCTCGGAACTCCCTGCAGAACCACGCCTGCGCTCATTACTTTAGAAAAAATAGACATAAGAACACTATCATTTATAACAACAAAATACAGAACCTTGATAAGGCACAAGAATTCTTAGTCTACTATTCTTTAAATCGTAAAAGATGTACAGAAAATTTAACCGTGATATTGCCGTCGCTTGGCGGCACGTATCACGGCAAGTTTATACAAAAACAAAATCATCCACCAATATCTCTTCTGCCGAAATACCAAAGAATGTTATCTGCGTGCCCTGCGCTTCAAAAATCGCGCCATCTTGCCCATCTTCAAGGTAATCACTGACATTGCCAGCATTAACACCCTGAAATCCAATCAGCTTAATTTCATCAATGCCAACTTGATAATCAGCTTCAATCACCTCGACGGAATACCCCTCATCTGACCTAAATTCAACGCGACTCAAATCTGCACGTCCAATAACATCCTCCCCTTCAGATGGCCTGAAAACAAACACGTCTGTTCCCCGCCCCCCCATAAGAATGTCATCACCAGCACCGCCGATCAATTCATCGGAGCCCGTAAAAAAGTTCATATCAACTTCCCCAGCTAAAATATCATTTCCAGATTCGCCCTTCAAAACATCCATTCCAACGCCCCCAGTAATAAAATCATTACCAGAGCCCCCAATCAAATGATCACCACCGTAAAGCGTCACGATTCGATCATGGCCAGCGCCACCCTCAATGACGTCTTTTCCCCGGGCATCAAACAAACGATCATTGCCTATACCACCATCCAAATAATCATTCCCATCGCCCCCATAGATTTTATTATCTAAAGCATTGCCGATGGCCTTATCATTACCGTGACCCAAATTTAGATTTTCTATTTCTGTATCTGGCGAAACAAGTAAATTACCTTTGAGGCCACCAATGTCAGATATGCTATCGGCTGATAGATTAACTGTTTGATCTTCGCCATAAATACTCACATCAATCGTATCAATGCCGCCCGTATCAAAAATCGTAAAAGAAACCGGGTTTTCAAAGCTGGCCAAATTATCAAGATATGTCCCCGTGTTGCCACCGACGCCATAGATTGTGTCACCCGCATATGCAGAATTTGGCGTCCCATACAACTCATGAACCGCAAGAATATCCGCAATCATTGGCGTGATTGGGTAAGCAAAGCTCGCATCCACGTGAGGATTTTCATTCTGATCAAAATAAGACATGATAGAAAGCTGCCAGCTATCGTTGGCATAATGCGCATCGTCTTGAAAATTTGCCGATCCATTATAGTTGCCACTATGCGCCAAACCCAAAGCATGACCAATTTCATGCACAAATGTCGTAAATGAGTAGCTGTCATAATCGACGACAAGCTCACCGCCTTCATAGCGCCAATCATCTTCAATCCATCTTTCAGAGATTGTTACATCCGCAGAAAAAATTCTACCGTTATGGCTGTCTGTCTTAACCAACGCACGCATACCACCCTTCCCGTGCGAGAATGAAATATCAGCATTATCAGAATCTTCTACGAAGTTGAGCCCCGTCACCCCAGCCCAAGAATCAAACGCTGCCGAAGCAAAGGCCTGACCGGCTGCATTTAAATCAGAGGCGTCATAATAGACGGTCCCTCCTGTTTGAACACCCAAAGAATGGCGCCCTTGACCAAAATAATACTGGCCAATATTCGTCAGCTGATAAGCCATTTTTTCATAAGTATATGTTGGTAACATATGTACACTCCCACAATCAAAATAGACTGCGGAAGTGTATCTACGATACCATCAACCACACACCACAGCCTAAAACCCCACATGCAAGTATCTTTGCACAGGACTGTTTTACGCTTTGGTATTTAATAGGACCTTAATTGGGCTTTGATATTTATGTACGATTTTTAGCAACTTGTGTATATTCAAGTTCTACAGGTGTCGCACGACCAAAAATAGAGACGGATACTTTTAAGCGCTGGCTTGCCGCATCAACCTCTTCAACCACACCATCAAAGCCTTCGAATGCACCTTCGGCAACAGCAACCTGCTCACCAACTTCGAACATAATTTCAGATCTAGGAGCTTCCGCAGCTTCTTCAACGCGGCCTAATATTGCTTCAACTTCACTATCACGCATTGGCATTGGTTTGCCAAAAGAACCTAAGAACCCTGTGACGCGATTTGTTGAATTGATAAGGTGATAGCCTTCATCCGTCATTTCCATGCGAACCAAAACATAACCCGGCATAAAGCGACGCTCTGTGGTCACTTTTTTACCACGGCGCACTTCGATAACCTCTTCAGTCGGAACAAGGACCTCTTCAATCAAATGCTGAAGACCCTTTTCTTCTGCCGTTGTCTTAATCGATTCGGCTACTTTTTTCTCAAAGTTTGAAAGAACACTCACTGAGTACCAACGCTTTGCCATCTATCAATGCCTTTTCGATTTTCCGACACCCTCAAAGAGGATAATCTTAGTTATATTTAGTTTTCATTTTATTAGCAGATTACACTAATTTTATTCACAAACAAAAATGCGCATCGAATCAATGCGCATCAACCGTCTATTTCAGACGAAATACAATTTGTAGAAAATGATTTCAAGCCTTCGTAAGATTTTAAATCATATTATCTATACATAATGATCACTCAAAGCTTCGAGTCATAACCATGCATTCATATCCATCCAAATCGGTCGTAATATTGCAGATTTAACGACACGCTAAAAAGAAAATGAGAATCCCTTCACAGCGTAAAACTTAAGGAGATTTTTATCCGAAGAAGTTCAGCAACTCTTGCAATCCAAAGCGGATCAAGAGGTCAACGGTAAAGAAAAACGTTGCAGTGAGTGCAGCAAGCACAAACACCATGACAGTTGTCAAAATTACTTCACGGCGCGTTGGCCAAACAATTTTTGCTACTTCTGAGCGCACTTGCTGGATGAATTGTAGCGGATTTGTTTTTACAGCCATGATATCTTCCCGATCGTTTAATATCTTTTGTGCGATTTAATATAGCTTAAAACTAAATTCAACCCCATGAACTCAATCGCTACGCTTTAAAGCAACAATACAAAAGCAAAACCACATAAATAGGCGTATTCGAGTGACTGACATAGAATGGATCAAAATATTTGTGATTTTTTGGCAGGGGCACCAGGGCTCGAACCCGGGACCTACGGTTTTGGAGACCGTCGCTCTACCAACTGAGCTATACCCCTGCAGATCATTTTCGTGATCAGCCGTGAAATACGAAAGCGAGAGAGGCTTTGCAAGCAGAAAATCAAATATTCTTCTATCCATCTCAATTTTATATCAATTCTGAGGTCAAACTTAGCCGTTCGTGATTTAATTTGCGGGTTTTCTCATAGTTTTTAAGCTGAATTTCTATATATTGATGACACTCGCTTGCACCTTCGCATTTCCAATGTTCTAATCACGGCAAATAAACAATATGAATCGAGCTATACATGTCTGATGATCTTTTAAATGGTCAAACCGCTGAATATGATGCCTCTTCGATCGAAGTCCTCGAAGGTTTAGAGCCTGTTCGCAAGCGTCCTGGTATGTATATTGGGGGCACAGACGAACGTGCGCTCCATCACCTCGTTGCCGAAATCCTAGATAACTCCATGGATGAAGCCGTTGCAGGCCATGCCAACCGCATTGAGCTGACCTTGCACGCCGATTATTCTATCACAGTCACAGATAATGGGCGCGGCATCCCAATTGATCCGCATCCTAAATTTCCAGGAAAATCAGCCCTAGAGGTGATTTTATGCACCTTGCACTCGGGCGGCAAATTTTCTGGAAAGGCCTATGAAACATCTGGCGGTTTGCACGGTGTGGGTTCATCCGTTGTCAATGCGCTTTCTGAAACTATGATTGTTCAAGTTGCCAAAAATAAAGAACTCTTCGAGCAACGCTTCTCACGCGGCTTGCCACTTGGCCCCGTTGAAAAAGTGGGCGCTGCGCCAAATCGCCGCGGCACATCTGTTACATTTAGCGCCGATGATCAGATTTTTGGCGCACATCGCTTTAAACCTAAACGCCTATTCACCCTAGCACGCTCGAAAGCCTACCTCTTTTCCGGAGTTGAAATTCGCTGGAAAACAGAAATTGATGATGGCGAAACGCCAAAAACAGCTATTTTCCACTTCCCAGGCGGCCTTGCGGATTATCTCACAGAAAGCCTAGGTTCAGCTTCGACATATTCTGAAAAACCATTCGCAGGCACTGTCTCTTTTGCAGAGCGTTTTAATACGCCCGGCAAAGTGGAATGGGCCATCAATTGGACCCCCTCTCGCGATGGTTTTATCCAGTCTTATTGTAACACCGTTCCAACCCCTGAGGGTGGGACGCATGAATCTGGCTTTTGGGCGGCAATTTTAAAAGGCATCAAAGCTTATGGCGAACTTGTCGGCAATAAGAAGGCAAAAGACATAACGCGTGATGATCTCACCACTGGCGGTTGCGCTCTTGTTTCATGCTTTATTCGCGAGCCTGAATTTGTCGGCCAAACCAAAGACCGCCTTGCAACAACGGAAGCTGGGCGATTGGTCGAGAACTCTGTTCGAGATCATTTCGACAACTGGTTGGCAGCAGATACGAAGTCAGCAGGGGCGATCTTAGATTTCGTAGTTTTACGCGCAGAAGAACGCATGCGTAGGCGCCAAGAAAAAGAAACACAGCGCAAATCAGCCACTAAAAAATTACGCCTCCCTGGCAAACTCACAGACTGCACATCCAAAGATCGTGCTGGTACAGAGCTCTTTATCGTAGAGGGTGATTCTGCGGGAGGATCAGCAAAAGGCGCGCGCAAACGTGAAACTCAGGCCCTTTTGCCACTCAAAGGCAAAATCCTCAATGTGTTAGGCGCTGCTTCAAATAAGATTTCAACCAACGCTGAAATTTCCGATCTCTGTGAAGCGCTTGGTGCTGGCATGGGGCGGAAGTTCAATGTCGATGATCTGCGCTATGATAAAATCATCATCATGACAGATGCGGATGTCGATGGGGCCCATATCGCCTCGCTTTTGATGACATTCTTTTACACTCAGATGCGCCCACTGATTGATCAAGGCCACCTCTATCTGGCGTGCCCGCCTCTTTATCGCCTCACACAAGGCGCAAAACGCGTCTATTGCCTAGACGAACAAGAGCGCGATGAATGGCTCGAAAAAGGCCTCGGGGGGAGAGGGAAAATTGATGTATCGCGCTTTAAGGGCTTGGGCGAAATGGACGCGAAAGATCTTAAAGAGACCACGATGGATCCAAAGACACGCAAACTTATCCGTGTCACCATTGATGAAGATGAACCGGGCGAGACAACGAAACTCGTCGAGCAACTCATGGGCAAAAAACCGGAGCTACGCTTTCAATACATCCAAGCCAACGCGCAATTTGTTGAAGAATTAGATGTTTAAAGAAAACTCAACTAAGCTCTTGGGATAGTTTGCAATATTTCTTTTGACAGCGGTAAATATTTTACCCTAACCATAGAGCATACATTGCATAGGGAGGGTTTGCTTTGTTCTTATCCGTATTTGATATCTTCAAGGTGGGCATTGGCCCTTCGTCTTCGCATACAATGGGGCCCATGGTCGCAGCAGAGCGCTTCTTGAATGACCTGCGCGCCGGCGTTGATCGCATCCCTGGCGCAGGGGAGTTACATTCCATCAGTGTCACCCTTTATGGCTCCCTCGCTTTTACGGGCAAAGGCCATGCCACAGATCGTGCCGTCATATTAGGCCTGTGCGGATATACGCCTCAAAACCTAGACCCAGATAAAGCCGAAGACATTGAAAAGCAGGTCTATGAAAAAGGCTTTATAGAGCCTGAGGGCTTAGGAAAGCTCATTTTTCATCCGAAAAGCAACCTCACATTCTATTATGGGAAACCGCTTGAGGGCCATGCCAATGGTATGATCATTCGCGCACATGATGAAAACGGCAATAATTATTATATGCAAACCTATTATTCAGTAGGCGGCGGCTTTATTTTAACCGAAGATGAGCTCAAGGGACGAGATCTTCCAAAGAAAAACAAAGCGCCAAAAGAAGATGAGATCCCCTTCCCCTACCCCTTCAATACAGCAAAAGATATGTTGAAGATGGGGCAAAACTCCAACAGTAGCATTGCAAAAATGAAGCGCGCAAACGAGATGAAGCGTCACGGCTCAGCTCTTGACGAGAAGATCGACCACATCCTCGATACAATGGATCAAGTTGTCGATCGTGGCCTTGCGCAAGAGGGCATTTTGCCAGGCGGGCTTAATGTCAAACGCCGGGCAAAATCCATACATGAAAAACTGCTTGCGGAAAAAGGCAATAACTTCAGCAACCCCCATCAAATCAACGATTGGATGAGCGTTTATGCAATTGCCGTTAATGAAGAAAATGCTGCGGGAGGGCGCGTTGTCACATCGCCGACCAATGGCGCGGCGGGCGTTATCCCTGCTGTCCTTCGGTATTACCGAGATCATTGCATTGGAGCGACGCGCGAACGTCAACGTGACTTCCTCTTAGTCGCCGCAGCCATTGGCGGCTTAATCAAGCATAATGCGTCAATCTCAGGAGCCGAAGTGGGATGTCAGGGCGAAGTTGGCTCCGCAGCTGCAATGGCGGCGGCAGGGCTTTGTGCCGCACTGGGTGGAACGAACGAACAAATTGAAAATGCTGCCGAAATCGCGCTTGAGCACCATCTCGGCATGACATGTGATCCTGCGGCAGGCTTAGTCCAAGTTCCTTGTATCGAACGCAATGCCCTCGGCGCCATCAAGGCCGTATCGGCCGCCTCGCTTGCTATGCGCGGTGATGGAAGCCATTTCATGCCCCTCGACAATTGTATTGAAGTGATGTTGCAGACTGGCCGAGATATGAATCTCAAATATAAAGAAACCTCCACTGGCGGCATCGCCGTGAATTTACCCGAGTGTTAAATCATTGCGAAACGAGCAATAAACCTAACCTGCCGCTTGCCGCCTAAAATGGGCACTTGGATTTAAAGTTCATCCCCTGCCCACCATCAGGATGGCGCAATTTTAACTGTTCAGCATGGAGCATCAAACGCGGTGCATTGAGCGCCTCACCTGTGGCATAGAAAGGGTCGCCCATAATAGGATGACCCAATGCGAGCATATGAACGCGCAACTGATGCGATCGGCCCGTTTGCGGATAAAGGCGCACCTTCGTTTGCCCGTTATCATAGCGTACAACGCGCCAATCTGTGACAGCTTGTTTTCCCGTCTCATGGCATACTTTTTGGCGCGGGCGATTAGGCCAATCGACAATTAAGGGCAGATCAACAGTTCCCGTTTTTTCTTGAACCTCTCCATGCACCCACGCGATATATGTTTTCTTCGTTTGTCGTTTTTCAAACTGCAAACCAATATGACGTTGTGCATGAGGCGTGAGTGCAAAAGCCATAACCCCCGATGTATCACGATCAAGACGATGAATAAGCAAAGCTTCCGGAAAAGCAGCTTGAACACGCGCGATCAAACAATCGGCAAGATGCTCTCCCTTCCCTGGCACAGATAATAGGCCAGATGGCTTATTCACGATCAATAATTCATGATCATGATGCACGATCTCAAGCGGGGTGTTGGGCGGGCAATAGTCACTACTCATCTGGAACCGTATCACATCTTATTGAGGTTTAAAGCACTGCGCTTTCTAATTTCAAAAGGGCATACGCTAGCCCTAATACCTTGTAAATACACAGGCAGATATGTTCGCAATGTTGTGGGGAATTAAAGACACTCCGAGACTTTAGGGTGGGGTGGGTATGTGGGGGTGAAAGTCTCGGAGTGTCTTATTGTGTAGTGTGATTTTTTTATAGCCAGCGTTATAGACAATTACAAGAAAAATTAATCTTAAGGTTGTTTTTATTTTCTACGAAAACACCAATAAATAGTAATCTTTTATTAACAACTCAGGTAATCTGCTGATATAAAAATAAAAATACACAATAAATATGTACCCACAGCCGAACAAACCTTATATTATTTTAAGCATCAAGAACTCGAAAAGTAGCATTTATGGCCGTAGCAGATAGTTTCTCAACAAATAATATAGGTACGCTTTCCAAATTAGAGGGAGGAAAGCGCTTTGTTATGCAGACCGAATTTGAACCCTCTGGGGATCAACCTACTGCGATAAAAGAACTTTCTCAAAACATCGAATCGGGAGAACAAAATCAAGTCCTCTTGGGCGCTACAGGAACAGGGAAAACATTCACAATGGCGAAAGTCATTGAAACCACACAGCGCCCTGCTGTGATTCTTGCCCCCAACAAAACCCTCGCCGCCCAGCTCTACGGCGAGATGAAAGGTTTTTTCCCCGATAACGCCGTTGAGTACTTCGTTTCATATTATGATTATTATCAGCCCGAAGCCTATGTCGCGCGATCAGATACCTTTATAGAAAAAGAAAGCCAAATTAACGAACAGATCAACCGAATGCGCCACTCGGCCACCCGCGCCTTGCTTGAGCGCGATGATGTGATCGTTGTTACATCTGTTTCTTGCATCTATGGCTTGGGTTCGCCAGAGTTATATATGGCGATGACAATCGATTTGGTTGTCGGCCAAGAATACGACCAGCGGCAAATCATGGGCGACCTCGTCGCGCAGCAATACAGACGCCAAGACGCTGCATTTGAGCGAGGCTCTTTTCGTGTGCGCGGAGATAGCCTTGAAATTTGGCCCGCACATATGGACGACCGCGCTTGGAGGCTTTCGTTTTTTGGCGAGGAACTTGAAGCCATCACCGAGTTTGATCCGCTGACTGGCAAAAAAACAGATAGTTTTGAAAAAATTCGGATTTACGCAAACAGTCATTACGTCACACCCAAGCCGACGATCAAACAAGCAATTGATAACATTAAGACCGAGCTTAAAACACGCCTTGATCAATTCAACGATGAAGGCAAACTCTTAGAAGCACAGCGTCTTGAGCAGCGCACGAATTTTGATCTCGAAATGTTGGAAGCATCCGGCTTTTGCACTGGAATCGAAAACTACTCGCGCTACCTCACAGGGCGCGGACCTGGCGAACCGCCCCCTACTCTATTTGAATTCATACCAGATAACGCCATATTATTTGCAGATGAAAGCCATGTCTCCGTGCCGCAAATTGGCGGCATGTACCGAGGGGACTTTCGCCGCAAATCTGTTCTCGCTGAGCATGGCTTCCGCCTGCCCTCTTGCATCGACAACCGCCCTTTGAAATTCGAAGAATGGGATGCAATGCGCCCACAATCTGTTTATGTCTCCGCGACCCCAGCCAATTGGGAGCTCGAACAAACAGGCGGCGTTTTCACCGAGCAAATTATTCGTCCAACCGGACTTCTTGATCCAATAATCGAAATTCGCCCAGTTGATACACAGGTCGATGATCTCTTGGATGAGGTCAAGAAAATGGCCAAAGAAAATAAGCGTGTTCTCGTCACCACTCTCACAAAACGCATGTCAGAAGATCTCACAGAATATCTTCACGAGCAAGGTGTGCGTGTGCGCTACATGCATTCAGATATTGATACAATTGAGCGCATTGAAATCCTCCGAGACCTTCGCCTTGGTGCTTTTGATGTCCTTATTGGGATCAACCTCTTGCGCGAGGGCCTTGATATCCCTGAGTGTGGGTTGGTGACAATATTAGACGCAGATAAAGAAGGCTTCCTTCGTTCCACGACATCCCTCATTCAAACCATCGGTCGAGCGGCGAGAAATGCAGAGGGGCGTGTTATTCTTTATGCTGATAAAATTACAGGCTCGATGGAGCGCGCAATCGAAGAAACCGAACGGCGCAGAGATAAACAACACGCTTACAACCTAAAACATGGGATTACGCCTGAGACGGTTAAGAAAAACGTCGAAGATATTTTATCGGGTCTCTACAAAGGCGATGTGGATATGAACCGCGTCACAGCCCAGATCGACAGACCCGCCGCAGGGCAAAATCTACAAGCAGTTCTTGATGGCCTAAAAGCGGACATGAAAACAGCCGCAGAAAACTTGGAGTTTGAAGAAGCTGCACGTCTTCGTGATGAAATCCAACGCCTTGAAGCCGTTGACCTCGCAATCGCAGATGACCCCATGGCAAGGCAACAGGCTGTCGCCGCTTCGGCACAAAAAGCCCAAGAAAAATCAGGGCGATCAAAGGCTGGAAAGCCGGGGCAACGCGGCGGCATCAAACGCAGGAAATAATACGCAAGAGACCATCTTCATGTCATAAAAGCCAGCACCCCAAGAGCGCTAAGCGCGCTCAGGGCCATGAAGACGTCATCCCAATCAGAATCAGAATCTTCTTCCTCAGGCTCACTTACATCTAAAGACAAACGAGCGGCATCAGAATTTCCATGCCCATCATGAATGTGATAAAGAACCTCCCCTTCACCCACGAACCCTTCCTCGGCAGAAAACACAATTTGATTATCTGAGACGGAGGCTTCACCACCGAAGACCTCATCAATGCTGATTTCTAACGCATCGCCATCTGGATCATAGTCGTTCTCAATGACATCGAAATATCCAACATCCCCTGAATTCAAACGCCCCGTATCATCAATTGCAACAGGGGCATCTTCCATGGCTTCAACCATAACAATCAGTTCACCTTCACCAATATCGCCATTACCATCCTCAATTCGATATGTAATCGAGGCTTCACCATTGAAATCAGGATCGGGGATAAAAGTCAGATTTTGACTGTCTTCAATCAATGTACCACTGTTTGTCTGAGAACTGATATATCTTGCTTGTGCTGAATCTGGATCGTTTGCTAGCAAATCTGCAATCGCAATTGTTAAAGAAGTATCTTCTTGCATCTGCGCAGAATCATCTTCTGTCTCCAGCGCAACGTCACGCCCGCCCTTAAACTCCCATCCATGCGCATTTTCAAAATATTGCCGCGCTTGCAAGGAATCTTCACTCACATAAAGCGCCTCAATCCCTACTTCGATATCTGATTGAACATCTCCGTTTTGCGCTTGCTCGTACCAACCATTCAGTGTGGCATCAATATTTCTGACAGACATTGCAGAACCATCGAAAATACCTTCCATATTCGCCACATTGGAAATATCCCAATCACCTAAATCTTGATTAAAGCTTTCCGCATCGTGAAACATCTTTGATAAATCTTGAGCCGAGCTTATATCCCATGCGCTGATATCTTGGTTAAACGCCTCCGACTGGTTGAACATAGATTTAAAGGTTGTCACATTGGCCACATCCCAATCGCCAATATCTTGATCAAATGCCTGCGTTTGGAAAAACATGTGATTCATTATTTGTACGGAAGACGTATCCCAATCGCCGATATCTTGATTAAACGCGCGTGCACCCGCAAACATCCAGTGCATATCTAAAGCTGAAGAG
>CALLMA010000020.1 GCA_938008015.1 uncultured Celeribacter sp. | reverse complement strand
CATGAGCTCATGGCCGAAAAGCAAGGCGTCAAAGCCTAAGCGCGCAGTGTGAGTATATATTTTGAAAGGCCCCGCGCGGTGATTATAAATGACATTACGGTCAATTGTTTTTATAGGCGCAGAAGTGTCACTGAGAATATTTGCATAGCCGTTTTCACAAGCAATGATTGCGATGCGGCTTTGAGGATGCTCCTGCATAGCCGTCGATACAAGGGCTCTCATCTCCCCTTCGCTGATCTCATCGTGCGATTGGTCTAATATGTAAATGTCGTGCGTTTTCGGGGTTTCTGGCTTGAAATATGTGGCACCAATTTCACGCAACCATTGAATTTGTTCGCGAGCACGATTCAACTCTTTAGGTGAAAATTGGGTCTTCTTTGCAAATTGCGCCTGATTATTTACTTTTTTAAGTTGGGCTGGATGGAGCAGAATATTAAAAATGCAGGGCGCAAAAGAAAGCCGCCCAAGCATATAGTCTTGGGCGGCATTAATATTCGTCTTGTAAACCATTGGTTTATTGAACGCCAGCTGTTGCTCCTAGAGCATTCACAGAAGAAAGAGATCCTGTGACTGCGAATAGCGCTTTCTGCCATTGGATGAATGGAGATTCAGTTACAAAGACAGTGTCGCCATCTCTGAGCGCGAAGTCGCGAGCTAAGAAGAGGCCATTTGGCTCTGTAAGGTTCAATGAATATGCAAGGCGCTGTGAGCCGACTAAATTGTCGTCGCCAAGAACGCGGCGCGCTGTGTTTTGATTTTCATCTCTGAAAACGAAAACGCCTGTCGGATCGGCGAGGGATGTATTCAATCCCCCCACCTGCGCGATCGCTTCCAGAGCGGAGACATCGCGCGTTAAAAATGGTACGACAGTTTGCCCCGTGGCCCCTAAAATCGTAAAGCTACGCGGATCCGCTTCGACGAGAATACGGTCGCCGTCTCGCAATGCGATGTCGAGCTTTGGGTTGGTGAAGAGGTCATTATACCAAGCTGTTCCACTCTGATTGCCACGTAAGACACGGACTTGCGCGGTCTCCGGCTCAACGGTCGTCCCGCCTGCAGCTGATAGCATGGATGAGAGGCGTCTTGTTGCCCGCTCAATCGGGAAAACGCCTTGGCCGGTTTTACCTGTAATAGTAACTGTAGAACCACTGCCTGTTGTTCGCGCAATTTGCACTTGTGGATCAGGCGTTTGTTCGGAGAGTTTTTCAGTTATAATCCTACGAACGGTTTCTGGGCTATTGCCTGCGGCTTTAATGCGGCCTGCAAAAGGAACATAAATATACCCACTCCCATCCACTTGAGCTTGTGATGGCGGTGGGCTGCCTGCAGAGAAGAGGCCGTTATCCACATTTTCCCATATATTTAACGCAAGTATGTCGCCTGGTGCGATTGTATCAGCTCCTAGGACGCCTGCATTTGTGAAGGATTTTGGGAAGCCTAAGTCTGGAACATGCTTTGAAAGCTGATTGACTTCATCATTGACTTCAACAATGTGAGTGGTCCCGCCCTTTAGAACGGAGCCTGCAAAAATTTCTCGCTTGTTAGGGCCTGTCCGAGGAAGAGCGCAGCTTGCGAGGATAGTTAGGGCACTTAGTAATAATATCGTGCGAGAGGCGATTAAATAATTTGCCTCAGGTTTCTTATTAGTCACTGTCGATCTCCTCAATTCCTTTTTCCGGAATTTGATTCTATTTTTATAGTCTAATGCTATAATTTTTAGAAATAAAAATCTAGTCCATTCCCTTTCGTTCGGAATATGTGAATTTCTGTGTTGCTGTTATGCGTCAATGATTTATCAGAAGGGTTATTGCTGTCTTACGAGTTGTAGCTTGATCGCTGTGTTGTTTACATCTTGTTGGGTTGTGTTTTGTTCGTAAGGACCATTTTCAGCTAACATTCTATCGATGAGCCTTCTGAGGGCTTGCTTGCGTCCACGTATCGAATAAAATCCTCCAGGGATTTGCGATGTTTGGAGGAGGTATGTTCTATAAATGTCGTAAGATTTGGCTTCATGTTGGTGAGGATTGGCGCAAAAATCTTGTATTGATTGCGCAGACACCAATTCCGGCTTGTTATAAACGCTTGCGCCCGTTGTTTTGACGGGCATGCCGTGGTGAAGCGCTTGTTGGCCTGCTGTGGAGTTGACTGTGATAGCGGCTCGAGCTGCAGATAAAATTTTATGTAGTTTTCCGCCTCGCACAAAATGCGTTCTCTCAGCAATGCCGTGACTATGCGCGAGCTGTTTGATAATCGATTTTAAGTTGCGCCGGTTGTTTTCCAGCGGATGCGCTTTGAAGACGAGATGGTGATGCTTTGGAGCGCCGCGTGCAAAGCCATTGATCACATCTTCAATGAATTCTGGCATTGTCTCATAGGGTGAATGTGATTGAAAGCTGCTGTCGTGCTCCAGTTGAAGGAGGGCTATGTAAAATGGATGCCCGTTATGCAAAATGCGTCGCGTTTGAATTCTGCGCGAGAGCCAATGGGTTGGCATGGTGAGTAAGCGTTTAAAATAGAGTAAAAACTCTTTCGATATCGGCAATTCCCTATGGCGTTTAAAATTTGGATAATGCTGATTGAAGAATAAGATGAACCAATGATAGAGCGCTCCATAAAAAATATGATGCCTCAAGTCTCCCCATAATGCGGGGCTGCTTTGTGTGATGATGTTGGCGCTGTCCACTTGGGTCGCCATGTCATCAATAGTCAAATTTATTAACCGCGAATTTCCATTTGAACCATCGCGTTCATAGGTAATCCAATATGGGCGGATGTAGCCCTCTTCAAATATATGTATTGTGATGCCCAGCTCGCTGGCAACCTTTATCGCTTGGGCGTGCAACGGGCGTATGTCGCCATATAATACGACATCAGTGATGCTTTTATCATGTGCGATGTCAGTGAATGTTTTGGCCCACTCTTCATGAGAGTTTTTGTAGGGGATATAATTGTTTTTATTGGGCCAAAATGCGCGATCGCCGGCATTAAATCCTATGCGCCACACATGGCAGCCAGAAGCTTCCAGTATTTTCCCTAAGCTAAAGAAAAACGGGCCATGAGGGCCTTGCAGCAACAAGAATGAACGCGCTTGAAGGGATTCCCCATTCAAGCTTGTAGTGTTTTGATGTGTAGTCAAAATAAGTATTTTGCGCAGTTTGAAATAACGCGACCTTTGTGTTTTCTATTTGTGGCAACCATTGTCTTTTAACTATCTCAAAAATTAGTAAACGAACATTTAAATTACGACAGTTTCATATATGCTTGATTGGTGAGTGGGCGGATTGGCGATCGAAACTATTGTTCTTACTTAATAGTCTGCCTATAGATTGATATCAATGTGAAATAGGCAGTGAGCTTTTGCAATAGGTAAGCTTACTTAAGGCCTGCGGGCTCTAACTTTGAGGTGTTGAATTGTTTACTGGCATTATTACGGATATTGGAGTTATTCTTGATCTTCAGCAGCGCGGCGATCTTTGGGCGCGGATTGGGTGTTCATATGCAGTTGATTCTATTGAACTCGGGGCCTCAATCGCTTGCAATGGTGTTTGCTTGACCGTGATCAAAAAGGGAAATGAGTTTGAGGGGCGGTCTCAAAATTGGTTTGATGTTGAAATCTCAGCTGAAAGCATTTCGCTGACGCATATTGCAAAGTGGAAAATAGGAACGCGTCTTAATCTTGAACGCGCTTTGGCGGTTGGTGACGAGTTGGGGGGGCATATTGTGTCTGGGCATGTTGATGGCGTGGCCGATTTGATTTCACTCGGGCAAGATGGCGATAGCTTGCGGATGCAATTTTCTGTTCCAACGGAGCTTTCTAAATTTATCGCGCCAAAGGGCTCTGTTACGTTGAATGGAACATCGCTGACGGTGAATGAGGTGCAGGGGGATGTTTTTGGAGTAAATGTCATTCCTCATACGCAAGATGTCACCATTTGGGGGCAAGCGAAGGTGGGCGATCAAATCAATTTGGAAATTGATACAATGGCGCGCTACGTTGCAAGATATGTCGAGCGACTTCAAGAGTGGAAAACTTCGCATAAGTAGTGCCTTTATTAATCGTAATTCGTGCTTAGCTCTGGCCAAATCACTTAAATTTGGTTAGGTAATACGCGATGAAATTCTCAGAGGCCTTTTCTTTCATGTCCGATGCTCAAGACAGTTATGCCAATGCAATCTCTTCTATTGAGGAAATTATAGAAGACGCTCGTAATGGGCGGATGTTTATTCTTGTTGATCATGAAGATCGTGAGAATGAAGGGGATTTGGTTATTCCTTCTCAAATGGCGACTCCTGAGGCGATTAATTTTATGGCCACATACGGGCGCGGGCTGATATGTTTAACCCTCACGGGCGAGAGAATTGATGCATTGGGCTTGCCGCTAATGGCCTCAAGCAATTCCTCTCGTCATGAAACGGCTTTCACAGTTTCGATCGAAGCAAAAGAAGGTGTGTCGACGGGGATCTCTGCGCATGATCGCGCGCGCACCGTCGCCGTTGCAATCGACCCTTCAAAAACGGCGGCTGATATCGCAACGCCGGGACATGTTTTCCCGCTGCGCGCATGCGATGGCGGTGTTCTTGTGCGCGCTGGGCATACAGAAGCGGGTGTGGATATAGCACGCCTTGCTGGCCTTCAGCCTTCTTCGGTGATTTGTGAAATTATGAATGAAGATGGCACAATGGCGCGTTTGCCCGACCTTGTGTCTTTTGCCCAAAAGCACGGCCTGAAAATTGGTACAATCTCAGATATGATTGCCTATCGCCGCCGTCATGATAATCTCGTTACTGAGGATGCCCGCAAAGATGTCACATCCGCATTTGGCGGGCAGTGGAATATGCGCGTTTTCACAGATGATCTGCAAGGTGCACAACACATCGTGTTGGCCAAAGGCGATATCACTACAGATGAACCCGTGCTTGTAAGAATGCATGCGCTACATCCGCTTGAAGATGTTTTGGGGATAGGGCGCACATCGCACGATATCGAAGGTGCGATGAATATTATTGCTCAAGAAGAGCGCGGCGTGGTTGTCTTATTGCGTGATTTGAGCATGAAACTTGTAGAAGATGAAAGCGCAACTAGCCCGCAAACCCTGCGCCAATATGGCATTGGCGCTCAAATACTCGCGGCATTAGGGCTCTCAAAAATCGAATTGGTCACTGATAATCCGCAGCCAAAAGTCCCAGGCATTGAAGCCTTTGGCTTGAAAATCACTGGCACACGAAAAATATCAAAGTAAGGAAAACGCAATGGCATCGAATGAAAATCATCATGAATTAGAGTTGCCAAGCTTTGATAAGCCTGTGAAGCTTTTGATCGTTGCATCTCCCTATTATAAAGATGTGTCAGATCAGCAAATCAAGGGGGCGCAGGCTATCGCAGAAAAAGCAGGTGCGAGCTATGATGTGATCTTTGTTCCTGGTGCTTTGGAAATTCCAACTGCGATTGCGATTGCCGAGCAAAAATCAAATTATGATGGCTATGTTGCCTTGGGTTGCGTGATCCGCGGCGAAACAACGCATTATGATACCGTATGCAACGACAGCTCTCGCGCCATTCAATTGATGGGACTGCAAGGTGTATGTATCGGAAATGGTATTTTGACGGTCGAAAACAAACAGCAAGCTGATGTGCGCGCTGAGGCTGCAGGTCAAAACAAAGGGGGAGGGGCCGCAGCCGCAGCTTTGCACCTCATCGCCCTTTCGCGCAAATGGACGAACCCTGGTCATAATGTCGGGTTCCACTCTGATGCGATTGAGCTTGCATCGACGAATACAACAGCTTAAAGCGATCGCCTCTGCCGGCTAAAGAAAGCAAAAGATATGTCTGAAGAAAATGCACATTTGAAACCTGCTACAAAGCGCGAAATGAAGTCAGCGGCGCGTCTGTATGCAATGCAGGCTCTGTTTCAAATGGAGAGCGCTGAGATGACAGTCGATAAAGTACGTCGCCAATTTTATGACCATTTCTTCGGTATGGAAACGGAAGAAGAAGGGCAGTTTGTCGATGGCGATAGCGATCTTTTTCACGAGCTGACAGAAGCTGCTATTAATCAGCAAGCGAAGATTGACCAAATGACAGACCGTGCACTTGTTGCAAAATGGCCCATTGCGAGAATAGATTCATCCCTCCGCGCGCTCTTTCGCGCAGCAGGGGCTGAATTGATCCTCGCAAAAACGCCACCAAAGGTTGTGATCAATGAATTTGTGAATCTTGCAAAAGCCTTCTATCCTGATGGCCGCGAAGCTAAATTCGTAAATGCCGTTCTCGACCACATGGCACGTGAGGCAAGACCTGAAGAATTTTAAATCTCTTATCGAGATTCATAGGTTTCCAGTAAAAATATAGCCATCGTACCCGCGGAATTGACAGCCAATTTCGCGTGTCTACTTGATGGTCTTACTGAAAGCCTCTGCAGTCTGCATCAGATATTTTGTTCCGAATTGTTCCGATTCCATCAACGATTTGACTTGTGGTCTGCCATTAAAGGGGCCTTTTGACGGCCTCGAGATGCAATAATAAATTCAGGTATGTGTCGGATAAGTAGCGACTCGCTCAATTAAAGTCTCTTCGAGGGCCATAGCCGCTTTTAATAACTCATCATGTATCACAAAATTCTTCAATCTTGATGTCACTCTGAATTAAATCAAATGTATGTAAGTGGCGGGGGACCGCAGCAGTCGTAGCGGCGCTTTTTGCTCCCGAAGCCTGAAAAATTCAGGTGGGTGCCAGATAAATAAACCAGGGTTTAGACAGAGCCAGCTCCCTTTCGGTTGCGTAAGGCCACCGGAGTCTAGCGCCCATGTGTACAAACAGAGCAGATCCCGCCAAGGCCTAAAGTATGCACTCTAGGCCTTAAGGGCAAGGGCGTTTTCTAAATTATTAGGAGCTATGCCTGTTATTTGCTAGAGGCATTGCGCGCTTGAGCGATTGCTGCGCGGATTTCTTCTGCAATTTCTTCTGCTTCCTCTGGCTCAAAATCCATTGGAATCTCCAAATCACCTGCACTGATAAATAAGCGCACCATACCAAGAGATGTTGGTCCGATTTGCAAATTGGCTTCGATTTCTTTTTCAGAATTAATGCCCATCATGGCCTCCAGTTGCTTTATCTTGCCATACGCTGGGTGCATTTTATTAGCAAGCAGAGAAAAGCAAGAAAAATTAAATAGCCCTCTTGCATTCATCTGCATTGCGATATAAATCCACCCCTGTGCCGCCTTAGCTCAGTAGGTTAGAGCGCTTGATTGTGGATCAAGAGGTCCCTGGTTCGAGACCAGGAGGTGGTACCATTCCCCATATTTCTAAAAGTTCTGACATCTTGATCCTCTGGGGCCATTATGCAAGCTCGACAAGCAAGTCTTTGGCATCAATTTGTGTGCCGCTGGCCACATGAATTGCGGATACTTCTCCCTCACGGTCACTTGTGATGGAGGTTTCCATTTTCATAGCTTCAATAGTGAGCAAGATATCCCCTTTTTTCACCTTTTGTCCTTTAACGACATTCACTGTCGCGACAACGCCCGGCATCGGGGCGCCGATGTGATTGCTGTTGGTGTCATCTGCTTTGATTTTGCTTGCAAGGCTAGAAGCGGCGGCGCGGTCTTGAACGCGGATTGTGCGTGGTTGACCGTTGAGTTCAAAAAAGACTTTCGCAAGCCCATCTTCACCCGTTTCTCCTAGCGCCAACATGCGGATTTCAAGTGTGACACCTGGATCAATAGAGACCGAAATCTGTTCGCCTGGCTCCATCCCATAGAAGAAATTCTTTGTTGGCAAGGTGCGCACAGGACCATGGGCTTGGTGGAGCTTTCTGTAATCCATGAATACTTTTGGATACATCAGGTAGCCGTTTAGATCTTCGTCATCAATGATCTCATCGTTTAGTTGCTTCGAGAGTTCGCTTCGCACAGCTTCGAGATCAACAGCTTTGAGATGTTTGCCCGGTCTATCCGTATTTGGTTTTTCACTTCCGAGGACTTTTTCGAGAATAGTTGAAGGGAAACCTCCTGTTGGCTGCCCTAGGTTGCCCTTCATCATATCGACGACAGAATCAGGGAAGGCAACTTCCGTTTCAGGATTTTCGACGTCAGATCGGGATAGGCCTTGTGAGACCATCATCAGCGCCATGTCTCCAACGACCTTAGAAGAGGGCGTTACCTTAACAATGTCACCAAACATCATATTGGCGTCTGCATAAGCTTGTGCGACATCATGCCAGCTGTCTTCGAGCCCCAGTGAACGCGCTTGTGCTTTCAGGTTGGTGAATTGCCCACCAGGCATTTCATGCAAATAAACTTCAGAAGCTGGTGCTTCGAGACCCGCTTCAAAGGCTGCATATTGATGGCGGACATCTTCCCAATATTTAGAGATTTCTCGAATGGCGGATGGTTGTATGCCTGTTTCGCGCTCAGTGAAGCGCATGGCTTCAACGATTGAGCCTAAACACGCTTGCGAGGTGCCGCCTGCAAAGCTGTCCATCGCTGCATCAACGGCATCTACGCCGGCATCTGCGGCGGCTATGATCGTGGCTGCTGATGCGCCGGAGGTGTCATGGGTGTGGAAATGGATAGGCAGCCCAGTCTCATCTTTGATTGCCTTAATCAGTAGCTTGGCTTGCCTTGGCTTCAAGAGACCCGCCATGTCTTTAAGGCCGATGATATGGGCGCCTGCGGCTTTGAGATCTTTGGCCATATTGGTGTAATAGGCTAAGTCATATTTGTTGCGATCAGGATCTAAGAAATCCCCTGTATAACATACAGTGCCTTCGCAGATTTTGCCGCTTTCGATCACGGCGTCCATCGCAACGCGCATGTTTTCGACCCAGTTAAGACTGTCAAAGACACGGAAAACATCAATGCCTTTTGCAGCTTCTGCGACAAAGCTTTGCACGACATTATCTGGGTAATTTGTATATCCGACGCCGTTGGAAGCGCGCAGGAGCATTTGCGTCATTAAATTGGGCATTTTTTCGCGCAAATCACGCAAACGCTGCCATGGGCATTCGTGCAAGAAGCGATAAGCAACATCAAATGTTGCCCCGCCCCAACATTCCATTGAAAAAAGTTGTGGCATTTTTTGCGCATAAGCGGGGGCAATATTGATCATATCAATTGAGCGCATGCGTGTGGCGAGGAGGGATTGATGCGCATCGCGCATTGTTGTGTCGGTGATCAAGAGTTGTTTTTGATCCAACATCCAATCTGCGACGGCTTGCGGCCCTTTTTCTTCTAAGAGGTTTCGCGTTCCTTTTTGAGGCTCCACGATCTCAAGAGTGGGAGGTGTTGGGCAGCTTGCGTCTTCTGAGGGCTTTGCGCGGCCTTTTGTCTCTGGGTGTTCATTCACTGTTATATCGGCGAGGTAAGATAAGATCTTTGAAGCGCGATCGCGCCTTGGCGTGAAGTCAAAGAGCGCTGGAGTCGTATCAATGAATTTTGTCGTATATTCATTTGATAAAAATACTGGGTGTTTCAGAAGGTTCTCAACAAAGGCAATATTGGTTGAAACGCCGCGGATACGAAATTCGCGCAATGCGCGGTCCATGCGTGCAATTGCTGCTTCTGGTGTGTTGGCCCAGGCGGTTACTTTGGTTAAAAGTGAATCATAAAAGCGTGTGATAACGGCGCCCGAATAAGCTGTGCCGCCATCCAAGCGAATGCCAAGGCCTGTCGCAGAACGATATGTAGAAATGCGCCCGTAATCTGGGATGAAATTGTTGGTCGGGTCTTCTGTGGTCACGCGTGTTTGAAGGGCGTGGCCATTTAGAGAAATATCTGATTGCTGCGCTTTGCCCGTGGCTTCGGATAGGCTTTTGCCCTCGGCGATTAAGATTTGCGCGCGCACGATATCGATGCCTGTGACTTCTTCTGTGACGGTGTGTTCGACTTGTACGCGTGGGTTCACTTCAATGAAATAAAACTTGCTTGTGTTCATATCCATTAAAAATTCAACAGTGCCTGCGCATTCATAATTCACATGGGCACAAATTTTGCGGCCGAGTTCGCAGAGTTCTGCGCGTTGCTCTTCGCTAAGATAGGGGGCGGGAGCGCGTTCAACCACTTTTTGATTGCGCCTTTGAACTGAGCAATCTCGTTCGTAGAGGTGAAAAATATTGCCTTGTTTGTCGCCAAGAATTTGCACTTCAACATGGCGCGCCCGCGTGATCATCTTCTCAAGGTAACCTTCGCCATTGCCAAAAGCGGCCTCTGCTTCGCGGCGTCCTTCTTTGACTTTATCTTCAAGTTCTTCGAGCGTTTCGACAGGACGCATGCCTCGGCCTCCGCCGCCCCAAGATGCTTTGAGCATGAGGGGAAGGCCAATCTCTTGTGCCTCTTGGCGAATGGCATCAAAATCATCTCCTAAAACTTCCGTAGCAGGGATGACGGGGACGCCGGCAGCCATTGCGACTTTGCGCGCAGAAGCCTTATCCCCAAGCGCGCGCATCGTTTCAGCTTTTGGGCCAATGAAAGTAATACCATTGGCCTCACAGGCATCAACAAAATCAGGATTTTCTGAAAGAAGGCCATAACCTGGATGGATGGCATCTGCGCCACAGGCTTTTGCGGCACGAATGATTTCTTCGATACTCAAATAAGCCGCGACCGGCCCCAAACCTTCACCAATTTTATATGCCTCATCGGATTTAAATCGATGCAACGACAGCTTGTCTTCTTCGGCATAGACGGCAACGGTTTTTTTGCCCATTTCATTTGCTGCGCGCATAATCCGAATTGCAATTTCTCCGCGGTTCGCGATTAGAATTTTTTGAAAATTTTTCATTTAAAATTACCTCCGTTTATACTTTTGAATGCTTGCAGCATGGCGAGCCTGCAATTTTATGGCGTTTTGAGGCAAATGATTTTTTCCTAAGAATGCTCAAAATGTATTTTTTTTAGGCAGCAGCATTTTTTTTAAGCATTTTGTCGCCTCAATTGATTTCTGATGTGCGTAGAGTGGGGGGATGTGGCGCTCTGAAAGGCGGTGGAATAATAAAATTATTAAGAACAATAAGGGAACACGCTTTCATTGTCTTTTGAACTTCGTTATCGTGTTTTTATGAATAGTTTTGATGAAGATGATGCCTTTGAGGCTGCCGCTCGCCCCAGTCTTTCACAGCTTGCTATGCAAGGCGCTATGCGTAATGCAATGCCTGAAAATAAAGGTGAATATTTAGAGGGTTTGAATGCTGAACAGCGCGAAGCCGTTTTGGCGCTAGAAGGCCCTGTCCTGATGCTCGCAGGCGCGGGGACTGGGAAAACGAAAGCGCTTACATCGCGCATCGCGCATTTGCTTCATTCAGCAACGGCGCGCCCGAATGAGATTCTCGCGGTGACTTTTACCAATAAAGCGGCACGAGAAATGAAAGAGCGCGTGGCGCGTATGATGGGGCATTCTGTCGAAGGGATGCCGTGGCTTGGTACGTTTCATTCTATTTGTGTGAAACAACTCCGCAGACATGCGGAATTGGTAGGCTTGAAATCCAATTTCACGATTTTAGACACAGACGATCAATTGCGCCTTTTAAAGCAGCTCATTGCTCTGCACGGGATTGATGAAAAACGCTGGCCTGCGCGCTTGTTGGCGGGGATTATCGATGGCTGGAAAAACAAAGCTTATACACCAGATCGCGTCCCTGCGGCGGATCATGCGGCCTATAACGGGCAAGGCGTTGCTTTATACCGCGCTTATCAAGAACGGCTGAAAACATTAAATGCCGCCGATTTTGGCGACTTATTGTTGCATATGGTCAGCATTTTTCAAAATCATCCCGATCTTTTGGCATCCTATCAGCGGTGGTTCCGCTATATTTTGGTGGATGAGTATCAAGATACGAATGTTGCTCAATATCTTTGGCTGAGGCTTCTCGCCTCAGAACATAAGAATATTTGCTGTGTCGGTGATGATGATCAATCCATCTATGGGTGGCGTGGTGCGGAAGTGGGAAATATTTTACGCTTTGAAAAAGATTTCTCCAATGCAAAAATTATTCGCCTTGAGCAGAATTATCGCTCAACCGGGCATATTCTTGCAGCAGCAAACGGGGTGATATCTGGCAATACCGAGCGATTGGGAAAACAGCTGCGCGCGGTCAAAGAAGATGGTGAGAAGCTGCGCCTTGTTGGACATTGGGATGGCGAGGTTGAGGCGCGTTGGATCGGAGAAGAAATAGAGGCGATGGCAAGTGGTGTGCGATCGCGACTGAGGCAATATTCGCTCGAAGATATGGCGATCCTCGTGCGGGCGTCTCATCAGATGCGTGCTTTTGAAGATAGGTTTCTTACGATCGGCTTAAACTACCGCGTGATCGGCGGGCCGCGCTTTTATGAACGCAAAGAAATTCGCGATGCGATGGCATATTTCCGTGTGATTTGTCAGCCTGAGGATGACCTTGCTTTTGAACGCATTGTAAATACGCCAAAGCGAGGCGTTGGCGATAAAGCGATAAAAGACATTCAAGTCATTGCGCGCAGGGATCGGATCAGCCTCTTGGCCGCGGCTCAGCTCGCCATTGATGAGGGGGCTCTTAAGGGCAAAGCGAAATCAGGCATCTCGAAACTTTTAACTGATTTTGAGAGATGGCGTGATTTGAATTTTAGGCATCAAAATACAAATGGTGCTCAGAGTGAGGGGTTGATCGAAGATGGGGCTTCAGATCCGGCAGAAATCAATCATATCGCGCTTGCTGAAATGGTTCTCGATGAGAGCGGCTATGCGGCAATGTGGAAAAATGACAAATCGCCAGATGCTCCAGGGCGATTAGAAAACTTAAAAGAACTCGTAAAAGCGCTTGAACAATTTGATCACCTTGCAGGTTTTCTTGAGCATGTTGCCTTGATTATGGAAAATGAATCAGCGGCAGATGAGGCCAAAGTCACAATCATGACACTGCACGCGGCGAAAGGCTTGGAATTCCCCGTCGTCTTTTTACCAGGGTGGGAAGAGGGTTTATTCCCGTCGCAGCGCTCACTGGATGAGGCAGGCACTAAGGGATTAGAAGAAGAAAGGCGTCTGGCATATGTTGGTATCACGCGGGCGGAAGAGATTTGTACAATTTCATTTGCGGCCAACAGGCGTGTCTATGGGCAATGGCAAAGTCAACTTGCGTCTAGGTTTATTGATGAACTGCCGGCAGACCATGTGAATGTGGAGGCGATGACTGGATTAAATGTTGCCCAGCCAGCTAGCTCACCATCATTTGCAGATCGGGTCTCATCGGCGGATGCGTATGATAGCCCAGGTTGGAGGAGAATGAAGGCGCGCTCACAGCACTCAAATATAGGCTCAGCTGCCAAAATGGTTATCAACGCCAAAGCAACGGCTGTATTTGATGTATCAGATCGTGTTTTCCATCAAAAATTTGGCTATGGTGAAGTTGTTTTGGTTGAGGGGGATAAGCTCACCATTGAATTTGATCATTCTGGCACGAAGAAGTTGGTTTCTAGTTTTGTTCGTTGCGCTGATGATGCTGGGGATGTTCCGTTTTAAACATATTTCCGCGCCGTCATAATGGGAGGAAGATGACGGCGCGGCGGTGTTGGTTATGGTTGCTGATTAGCTGTTTTTCTCTGCGAGTTTCTCGGTTGAAACTTCAGCGCCGTTGACTGAGAGCACGGCGAGGAGATCGTCTGAGCTTGTGGTGCGGATTTTGACTTTTACATCGGTATTCGCCCCCGCGCTCACATCTGACATGCCAAGAAGATCGCCGCGCTCGACGCCGTGGTAGTTGTAGATTTTGAGCGTGCCATCTGCTGAGGCGCGCACGAGATCTAGGGAGATGTTTGTGTCAAAATTTTGTGCGCCGCGATCGAAGATTGCATCGGCATGAGCTGCGCCGCCAAAAAGAAGTGTTG
>CALLMA010000019.1 GCA_938008015.1 uncultured Celeribacter sp. | reverse complement strand
TTGGATGCCCCTTGTTTTATGTAAGCTGCATCAACAGACAAAGCGCGAGACACTTTGAGCAGCAACTCATCGTTTATTGAGCGATGACCATTCTCTATCAAATTCAAATAGGCAGGCGAAATTCCTATAGTTTTAGCAAGTTCTAATTGCTTTATCCCCGCCTTCACCCGCGCTTGGCGTAAGCGCTTTGATATTAACTTATCCATTACTCATTTTTCGCCCCCTTTTTGTCAAAACTCAACTCCCAAGAAAGCCTACCGCAAATCGCTGCCCCGCCTCACAGATAACGACGACTTTTCGGCTTCAAATTCTTCGTTTGTAAATTTTTTTACAGAAAAATTTACAACTCATAAAGAACTTATTGCCTCAATCAAATGAATGCCGCCATAATTCAAGGGCTTTAGTTCACGTCCACACGATGGGCAAATATCCTAAAGCAATGAATTTCGGGGGGAAGTTCACAAGTTGCGAGCTAACAGACTTAGCTCAGAAGTTATTAGGGAGGATCTTATGACCAAATCAAATTTCACACGCAGAGGCGTTTTAAGGACCGGTGCTGTCGCAGGCGCTGGATTAAGTTTACCAACTATTTTCACCTCAAGCGCATCCGCTTTTACGAATGAACCTCAAGGAGGTTCCGTGACATTGGGGTTCAATGTGCCGCAATCAGGGCCTTATGCTGATGAAGGGGCAGATGAGCTTCGCGCTTATGAACTTGCTGTTGAGCATCTCAATGGCGGTGGTGATGGTGGTATGATGAATACCTTCAGCTCCAAAGCACTGCGCGGCAATGGCATCTTAGGCAAAAAAGTTGAATATGTCACTGGCGACACGCAAACCAAATCGGATGCGGCGCGCGCATCGGCGAAATCGATGATCGAAAAAGATGGTGCTGTCATGATTACGGGCGGTTCCTCTTCTGGGGTTGCTGTTGCTGTGCAAGCGCTTTGCCAAGAAGCCGGTGTGATCTTCATGGCTGGCCTGACGCACTCAAACGACACGACGGGTAAAGACAAACGCGCCAATGGCTTCAGGCATTTCTTCAATTCATATATGTCGGGCGCGGCCCTCGCACCTGTTCTTGCCAACGCATACGGAACAGACCGCAACGCCTATCACCTTACAGCGGATTACAACTGGGGCTATACCACAGAAGAAGCGGTGAAAGATTCAACAGAAGCGCTGGGATGGAATACTGTCGCAGCCGTTAAAACACCGCTCACACAAACAGATTTCTCATCCTATATCGCCCCTGTTTTGCAATCTGGCGCGGATACTTTGGTGCTTAATCACTACGGCGGCAATATGGTCAACTCTTTGACGAACGCTGTGCAATTCGGTCTTCGTGATAAAGTCGTCAACAATAAAGATTTCCAAATCATTGTGCCGCTTTATTCGCGTCTTATGGCGCGTGGTGCTGGCGCGAATGTGAAAGGGATTTTCGGCTCAACGAATTGGCATTGGTCTTTGCAAGATGAGGGTTCTAAAGCCTTTGTTCGCTCATTCGGCACGAAATACGGCTTCCCTCCTTCGCAGGCGGCGCATACATGCTATGTGCAAACGCTTCTGTATGCGGATGCGGTTGAGCGTGCCGGCTCATTCAATCCTTGTGCCGTTGTCGAAGCGCTTGAGGGGTATGAGTTTGATGGCCTTGGCAATGGCAAAACGCTTTACCGCGCTGAAGATCATCAGTGCTTTAAAGACGTGCTTGTGGTGAAAGGGAAAGAGAACCCAACCTCAGAGTTCGATCTTCTTGAAATTGTAGAAGTCACTCCTGTTGAGCAGGTTACTTATGATCCAAATCACCCGCAGTTCCAAGGCGGTTCACTCGGATCATGCAATCCTGGCGCATAAATTGCATAAAAACTATGAGGGTAAGCCCATCAGCTTACCCTTTTTCTTCTTGACGGGCATGTCGCTTTGAGCCCTCTCACAACGACACACAAAAGGCAGAGCAATGGACTCTATTATCCTACAGATTTTAAACGGGCTAGATAAGGGCTCGGCTTATGCGCTGATTGCACTCGGGCTGACGCTCATTTTTGGAACACTTGGTGTAGTAAATTTTGCGCATGGCGCCCTTTTTATGATTGGGGCTTTTTGCGCGGTGACCCTCAATCGCATTTTGACCTTATCTCATCAAGTTATCGACAACACGCGCACAGATTTTTTAGGGAATCCTCTCAAAGTAGACATCCCCTATATTTATGATTTTTTTGGCGAAAATATCGGCAGGGCCATCATTGATTGGTCTGTCCCGCTCTCAATATTATTTGCTATCCCAATTATGATCGCAATCGGCGTCATCATGGAGCGCGGCCTCATTCGCCATTTCTACCACCGCCCTCACGCAGATCAAATTCTTGTTACTTTTGGCTTGGCGATCGTCTTACAAGAAGTCATCAAGTTTTATTATGGTGCAAATCCAATACCCAGCCCAGCGCCAGAAGCGTTCAAAGGCTCTTTTGATTTTGGGGCTTTAGTTGGCTTTGATCCAAATACTATTATTTATCCCTATTGGAGATTGGTTTATTTCTGTTTCTCTTTAATTGTAATCGGCGCAATATTTGCCTTTTTACAATTCACAACATTTGGCATGGTCGTGCGTGCAGGCATGGCAGATCGAGAGACTGTTGGCTTACTCGGCATTGATATAGATCGACGTTTTACCATTATGTTTGGCATTGCCGCCGCCGTTACAGGCCTTGCTGGTGTTATGTATGTGCCAATCAATCCACCCAATTATCATATGGGGATGGATTTCCTTGTTCTAAGTTTTGTCGTCGTTGTTGTTGGTGGCATGGGCTCGTTATCTGGTGCTGTTTTGGCGGGGTTTATGCTTGGGATATTAGAAAGCTTTGCCTCTATGCGCGAAGTGATCGATCTCCTTCCAGGTATCAATCAGATTATTATCTATCTCGTTGCTATCATCATACTACTCACACGCCCTCGCGGCTTGATGGGTAGAAGAGGCGTCATGGAGGATTGATATGTTCAAATTAAATAAAAAAGATCTACGCACTCTTATAATCGTTATACTACTCGCCCTATTCGCCCCCTTCTTATTAAACCCCTTCCCGACAGACAGCGCCCTTGCTCAATTCAATGCAGGCTATCCTGATCTCATGCAGCGGTTTGTGATCTTTGGGATATTTGCAGTCGGCTTTAATATCCTATTCGGGCTTACAGGCTATTTATCATTTGGACATGCCGCCTTTTTGGGCGCAGGCTCCTATGCGGCTATTTGGATGATGAAACTCCTCACCATGAATATCATCCCTGCTATTATCATTTCTGTTATAGTCGCCGGTATCTTTAGCCTCTTTGTTGGATGGATCTCATTAAGGCGTTCTGGGATATATTTTTCAATTCTGACCTTAGCCTTCTCCATGATGTCTTATCAGCTTGCCTATTCCGTACTCACCCCAATCACAGGCGGCGAAACAGGGCTGCAACCAAAAGTGAATGACCCCCGCCTCCTTGATGGTGCTTTAGCAGAGGGCGCTATACCAAAGGCAAATCTCTTTGGGCTAGATATGAGCCAAAGCTACGATATGAGCCTCGGCGCTTGGTCTTTCACCTTTAATTCTGGGTATTACATTGCCGCTGCCTTTCTTATCCTCAGCTTTTATCTTTCTATACGTATCTTTCGCTCTCCTTTTGGCATGATGCTGAGAGCTGTAAAAAGCAATCAACAGCGCATGACATATACAGGCCTTGATCCAAAGCCTTATACACTCGCTGCATTTGTAATCTCGGGGATGTATGCAGGTCTTGCCGGAGGGCTTCTTGTGGCCATGGATACGCAAGCTGGTGCTGAACGGATGTTTTGGACGGCTTCTGGAGAAGTCGTATTAATGACTATCCTAGGCGGGGTTGGCACATTAATAGGCCCTGTTCTGGGTTCTGGTGCGATTAAATACATGGAAAATATCATTTCAAAGATCAATTCTGATATTCTTCACACATGGTTCGCATTCCTCCCAGATGGTTTAGAGAATGTCATCGTTGCCATCATCTATCCCTTTATCGGCAAAGGCTGGCATCTCACTTTAGGCTTATTATTTATGATCGTTGTTATTGCTCTGCCGGGCGGGCTTGTTGAAGGTGCCCAGCGCCTCTCTCGTCTGTTCAAAAAAGGCAAAAATAAATCAAATGAAAATGAATAGAGGTGTGCCATGGAACTCTTAGAGATTAAAGACTTAGGGAAGCGTTTTGGCGGGCTACAAGCGCTCAGTGAGATCAACCTATCTGTCATGAAGAATACAGTTCATGCTATTATTGGGCCCAATGGCGCTGGCAAATCAACATTGCTCAATTGCATTGTCGGAAAGCTCATGCCCTCTTCTGGAAGTGTCATGTTTGATGGGTATTCACTGCTTGGCAGATCCGCTCATGAAATTAACCAACTTGGCATCTCACGCGTTTTCCAAACGCCCGAAGTTTTCGGCGACCTCAATGTCCTTGAGAATATGCTCATACCCTGTTTGGCCAAAAGAGATGGGGCATTTAGGCTTCATGCTCTTAAAAGCATCGATGATGAAAAACAACTTCGCGAGAAAGCAGAGGATGTGCTTGAGGATATGGGGCTCATAGATAAGCGCCATATGAAAGCCGCCTCTATGTCACGCGGAGACAAACGCCGCCTTGAAATTGCCATGTGTCTTGCACAAGACCCAAAGCTTCTCTTGCTCGATGAGCCTACAGCCGGCATGGCGCGCGCTGATACCAATAATACAATCGATCTACTCAAGCGCATCAAGCAAGAGCGTGACATAACGATCGCCATCATCGAACATGATATGCATGTCGTCTTCTCACTTGCTGATCATATTACAGTACTTGCTCAAGGCACGCCCCTTGTCTCAGACACCCCAGATAACATCAAAGGCCACCCAAAGGTCAAAGAAGCCTATCTTGGCGAAACACAGCAAGTTTAGGAGATCAAATGTTGGATCAAGAAAACAAACAACCATATTTCCACGTCAAAGATATTCATGCCTATTATGGTGAGAGTTACATTGTTCAAGGGGTTTCCTTCTCTATAAACGAAGGAGAAATTTTAGCATTATTAGGGCGCAATGGCGCCGGAAAAACATCAACTTTGCGCACCCTCGCACGCCTCAATGAACCGGAGCTGACAGAAGGCACAATCATATTAGACGATCATGACATCAGCAAAATGAAATCGCATGAAGCCTCAGGGCTTGGGCTAACGCTGGTTCCCGAAGATCGCCGGATTATTGCGGGGCTCAGCGTGGAAGAGAATCTGCAACTTGCTCAAATTGCAAAGCCGATCGGCTGGCCAATTGAGAAACTCTACGAGCTCTTCCCACGCCTTGGTGAACGGCGAAAACAAGAAGGGGTAACCCTCTCTGGAGGGGAGCAGCAAATGCTTGCAATTGCTCGAGCGCTTGCGCGCGACATTAAAGTGCTTCTACTCGATGAGCCTTATGAAGGGCTTGCCCCCGTTATTGTCGATGAAATTGAGAAAACACTGCAACTCATTAAAGCACAGGGCATTACCACCGTTTTAGTCGAGCAAAATGCTGTCAGAGCGCTCAATTTAGCTGATCGTGCAATTATTTTAGACACGGGAAGAGTTGTTTATGATGGTTCCGCGAAAGAAGTGCTCGACAATGAAGCTTTAAGAGCGGAATATCTCGCTATCTAATTTACCTATATTCAGGCTCACGATTCATTTCAAAAGTGAGCCATGCATATCAGAGGAGCGCGATTGTCGTGGATATGCCAATTTGGAGGATAATATGAATATAAAAAACTACCCACCTTCAGCAGATTTTGCTTCGAAAGCTCATCTCGATAAAGAGGGCTACGAAAAAATGTATCAACAGTCCATTCGTGATCCAGAAGGCTTTTGGGGCGAACAAGGCCAAACTCTTGATTGGATCACCCCCTATACAAAAGTGAAATCAACTAATTTCGATTTTGATGATGTTCGCATAGAATGGTTTGCTGATGGTGAGCTAAACGCGAGCGCCAATTGCATAGACCGCCATTTAAAAATCAAGGGCGATAAAACTGCTATTATTTGGGAGCCCGATGACCCAAATTCATCAGCAAGGCATATCAGCTATAACGAGTTATCTGATCAAGTGAACCGCTTTGCGAATGTTTTGAAAAACCACGGCCTTTCAAAAGGCGATCGGGCTGTGATCTATATGCCGATGATCCCAGAAGCCGCATTCGCAATGTTAGCTTGCGCTCGCTTAGGCATCATACATTCTATTGTGTTCGCAGGTTTCTCACCTGAAGCTCTTGCAAGCCGCATTGACGACTGTGCCGCAAAAGCTCTGATAACAGCCGATTTTGCGCCGCGAGGTGGCCGCAAAACGCCTCTTAAAGAGAATGCTGATATCGCACTGAAAAATTGCAAGCAAGGCATCAAGTGCTTTGTTGTGCGTCATACAGGCGATGACTGTCATTGGGATGAAAGCCGCGATATTGATCTCCTAGAGCAAATGAAAACGGCATCCGCTCAATGCGCTCCACAAACCATGAGTGCAGAAGATCCACTCTTTATTCTCTACACATCAGGCTCAACAGGCAAGCCAAAGGGCGTTGTGCATACAACAGGCGGTTATCTCACGCATGCCTCTCTCAGCCATAAGTACATCTTTGATTATAAAGAAGGAGATGTTTATTGGTGTAGCGCCGATGTCGGCTGGATCACAGGCCATAGTTATATTGTGTATGGGCCTTTGGCAAACGGCGCGACAACGCTGATGTTTGAAGGCATCCCCACCTATCCGGATGCGGGACGTTTTTGGGCGGTTTGTGACAAGCATAAAGTGAATCAATTTTATACAGCGCCAACAGCCTTGCGCGCACTTATGGGGCAAGGGAATGAATGGGTCACAAAATATGATCTCTCATCCATTCGCATTCTTGGAACAGTCGGTGAGCCGATTAATCCTGAAGCATGGAATTGGTATCATGAGGTCGTTGGAAAAAGTTCTGTTCCCATTGTTGATACATGGTGGCAAACAGAGACGGGCGCAGCTTTGCTTACCCCTCTCCCTGGCGCAACAGCCACAAAACCAGGCTCTGCAACCCTGCCCTTCTTTGGTGTTCAACCTGTCATTTTAGAACCAAATACAGGCGCAGAACTCACACAAACAGCTTGCGAAGGCGTGCTTTGCATTAAAGATAGCTGGCCGGGACAAATGCGCACAGTCTGGGGAGATCATCAGAGATTTAAAGAGACTTATTTTCAACAGTATAAAGGATATTACTTTTCAGGCGATGGATGCCGCCGTGATGAAGATGGATATTATTGGATCACAGGGCGTGTTGATGATGTCATCAATGTATCCGGCCACCGCATGGGGACTGCGGAAGTTGAAAGTGCGCTTGTTGCGCACAAGGCCGTTGCCGAAGCCGCCGTTGTCGGCATGCCGCATGATATCAAAGGGCAAGGCATTTATGCCTATGTGACATTGATGAGTGACGTGCAGCCCAGCGACAGTCTTTTAAAAGAACTTGAAGGATGGGTGCGCCAAGAGATTGGGCCAATCGCAAAACCAGATTACATCCAATGGGCGCCAGGACTTCCCAAAACAAGATCGGGAAAGATCATGCGGCGCATCTTGCGCAAAATCGCTGAGAACGACACCGGAAGCTTAGGGGACACCTCAACATTAGCTGACCCATCCGTTGTTCAAGATCTTATAGAGCATTCGCTTTACCACGAAAAATCTTTCGCCTAAACTAAGTGAGAGTTGCGCGTTCAATGCGCGCAACTCGATCTATAAATCTTTGTCGTGAAAGGGGCATTTCTCGCCCCGAAACTTCTTCAGAAATTTTAGAAAAGAAGTGCCCGCAAACGCGCAAACCACTCAAAAACTCTTCAACATTAAAACTTGACTGCCCCAGCAAACATTGAGGCAATGGCAAGAGGCGCTCCGCCCATTCGCCTGCCCCATGTCGGCTGACGGCACGCCCCGTTTTAGGGGATATATATATCAGATCATCAGGGCTTCCCGTCACGGCACATGAGGATAAGTCCAAGCCGTAGCCAAGTTCTTGTAAAAGCAAAAATTCCCAGTTCAAATATTTCATCAACCAAGATGGATCCGCCCCCATCTGGTCGAATAATACTTCACTTTGATGATATATATCTCTCGACACTTCGCGTTCAGGTAAGAAATGTCTTAAGAGGGATGTTGTCGAATTGAGCGCTGCTAAGGCAAGAGAATCCGACAATATATGAGACCGGCTTTTAATAGGCTCGAACACAAAGCTGCCCAAATGCCCCTCAAGGCGCGCTTTCCACTTCACACTCACAAGCGTACCTGCTTGTAAATGTGGCGTCATTTTACGCGACACACCCCCTCTTACCACGCCACTATGGCGGCCGTGATCTCGCGTAAAAACCTCTAATAATACAGAAGTTTCGCCCATTTTACGCGTACTTATTATCGTGCCGTGATCTTGCCATTCCATAGCAGCAAAATGGCGGTTTTTACGAGCATCTGCAAGCCAAATGCTAGATTGAACCCGCCTCAACCATATAATTAGACGCAGTACACATCGCTGCATCATCAGAAGATAAAAACAAAGCCATTCTTGCCACATAGACTGGATCAATCAAATCCGGCAGGCATTGACGATCTCGATGTGCATCAAGGGCTTCTGGTGTCGCCCAGAGCTGCTTTTGGCGCTCTGTCATAATCCAACCCGGCACAATAGTATTCACACGAATGCGATGTGTCCCCAAATCTCGCGCCATAGTGCGCGTCAGACCGTGAACTGCAGATTTAGCCGTCGCATAGGCTGGAAATCCACCTCCGGCTTCCCACCATGAATTTGAACCAATATTCACAATTGAGCCCCCGCCTGCTTCAATCATTCCAGGGGCAACCGCCTGTATCGCAAAAAACATGTGGCGCAAATTGACGGACATCCTTTCATCCCAATACTCAGGAGTGACCTCCCGCCAATCATGGCGATTATCACTCGCAGCATTATTGATCAAAACATCAAAAGTTCCTAAATCTTTAATCGCATTTAAGAGCGCATCAACATGGCATAAATCGCATAGCGCGAACCTTGCACCGGTACGCGCGCTGAGGCTTTTCGAAGAGGCTTCATCTCGATCAATGAAGGCAACATCTGCACCTTGCGCACAAAAAGCCTCAACCATCTCAGCGCCAATCCCAGATGCCCCTCCCGTAATCAAAATACGCTTATTTTTGAGACTTGGATATATCGCAAAATCACTCATCATATAAATTCCTCCCTACAGCCCTCTAAAACTTTAGTCTTTTAAAACACGCGGCAAATCACTCTCCCCATGTATCTCACCGCAACCGTGCCTATAACGCTACAGAAGTTCTCAAAAGCATCAAGTCTTAGTTCGAAAGCCTCTCCATATTAGACATATAAATATTGCGAAGTCGAAAAAGATCATTAACATAGATGCATGATGTCAAAACGAATGCGCACCGCCCTTCTCCTTCTCATTATCTTAGAAATTATTGGCTATTGCGCTTCATTTATGTGGAACATGAGTGACAAGCCTCATCTTTCGGTTCCTGGCGGCATATTATGGCACCAAGTCAAATACTTTACGATTTGGGCAAATCTATTGGTTTTATTGAGTGCGTTTCTTATGTGGTGGCGCCAGCGCTGCGTCTCAGATTCATTTTTTGCAGCCCTCACATTATGGATGCTCATTGTCATGGTCGTTTGGCATGTTTTACTTGGAAATGACGAAACGCCTGTCGGATTTAATTATGTCTCAAATTTATTGCTACACACCATCAACCCAATATTAATAACGCTTATCTGGCTGTTTATGGCATCTAAAAAAGCGCTCAAATGGAAAGATGCTGTGCTTTGGCTGCTCTTTCCCTTGCTATATTTAACATATGCGATCACACGCGGTCTCTTAAGCGATGTCTATCCATATTTCTTTCTAAACCTCAAAGAACTCGGCCTCATGGGGTTGATAAATTGGATCATGCGCTTTCTCGTCGCATTTTATATCTCAGGGGTTCTGATCGTCTTTATTGGCAAAGCACAAAATCGCTTTATCAATCGTTAAGCCCTTGCGCATCTAAAAGATGGCGCCCTGCTCTATCTTCCACTTCTATGACCCAAAGATCGGGATCAAAGCTGCGTTGCTTCAACAATGCTTCATCGACAATCTTCTCTTCGCCTTGAGATAATATGGCCCATTCTCGGCGATCATTGATAAAATTATATTCACGCTGATAGGCAATTGCATTCCCATCGAGCGTGTTTAATTTAACAATCACTGCCCCAGCAGTATGATCGCCTTTATGGACAACGAAAGCAGGAATGCACGCAAGCGATAAACGGCTTAAATAGGCATCAACCCAAAATTCAGCCGTAAGTCGCACCATGTTTAATTTCCGTCTTTAAATTCAAGACCCATCTCTCCGTAGCGCTCGGCTTCTTCAAGCCAATTTGGACGCACTTTTACTTGCAAAAAGAGATGTATTTTGCGGCCTAAAAATTCGGAAAGCTCTTCTCTCGACGCGCGTGAAATGCGCTTAATCGTTTCGCCACGCTTGCCAAGGATAATGCCCTTATGCCCATCGCGCGCAACATAGACCACTTGATCTACTTTTGCTGAGCCATCCTTGCGCTCTTCCCAATTTTCCGTTTCAACAGTCAGCTGATAAGGCAACTCTTGGTGTAGATTGAGCGTTAGCTTTTCGCGCGTCATTTCAGCGGCGATCATCCGAAGAGGCAAATCAGCAATTTGATCTTCAGGATAGAGCCAAGGCCCCCGCGGCAATTCTTGCGAAAGCCATTCGCGCAAGTCCTTCACACCTTTGCCTTTTTCTGCTGAAATCATAAAGGTTTTTTCAAAGTTTCGGCGCTCATTGAGTTTCTCAGCCAATTCAAGCAAACTTGGCACATCAACCATATCAATCTTATTGATCGCTAGAGCAATGCGGCGCCCTTGTGCTTGTTCATCGAGAGCCGCAAGAATTTGTTCAACGCCTTCCGTTAAACCGCGGTGTGCTTCCACCAAGAGAACAACGATATCAGCATCAGCCGCCCCGCCCCATGCCGCAGTGACCATCGCACGATCAAGGCGACGCTTGGGTGCGAAAATACCTGGCGTATCAACGAATACCAATTGGCTTTCGCCTTCAATGGCGACGCCGCGAATTCGGGCGCGCGTTGTTTGCACCTTATGAGTAACAATCGAGACTTTCGCCCCCACCATATAATTGGTGAGTGTTGATTTTCCCGCATTTGGCTCACCAATAAGTGCGACAAAACCACAGCGGCTGTTTTCAGTTTGTGTGAATAATTCAGCCATATTTGGCCTCCATTTCTTGCAATAGCATACTCGCAGCAGCTTGTTCTGCGTGGCGTTTTGATCCAGCCTTTGAGGAGGCGCTTTCGCCGCTCTCTAATCGAACTTCAATCGTAAAGATCGGGGCATGATCCGGGCCAGATCTTGATACTTCTTGATAAGCAGGCGGTTTTTGCCCGCGTGCCTGAGCCCATTCTTGCAATGCAGTCTTCGCATCGCGCGCATCATCGCCAACCGATGAAATCCGGTTTCCCCAAAGTCTCATGACAAGGCTTTGAGCTGTTATAAAATCTGAATCTTGATACACAGCCGCAATAATAGCTTCCATAGCATCGCCTAAAAGCGCTTGCTTTCTACGCCCGCCAGACATCATTTCAGAGCGACCAAGGCGAAGCACAGCTCCGATATCAATATCGCGCGCAACATCAGCACAGGTCTCTTTTCTCACCAAAGCATTAAATCTTGGTGCCAGTTTTCCTTCAGCTGCAGAATGATCGGCCTCATAAAGAGCTTCAGCCATAATTAACCCAAGGACGCGATCTCCCAAGAATTCCAGCCTTTGGTTATCTGGGCGCGTTGAAGATGAGATTGAGCTATGCGTCAAAGCCCGAATTAAAATTTCGGGCTTTTTGAA
>CALLMA010000018.1 GCA_938008015.1 uncultured Celeribacter sp. | reverse complement strand
TTGTCGACCGAGAAGAAATGCTTGATGATTTCAATGAGATTTAAGGCGTAATCTGGGCGGCAGCGATCAAGCTCATCGATGACGATAATGAGGGGGCTCTTAGAAGTAAATTTTTGAAGGGTTTCTCTGAAATCACCCATTGCGGATTTTTTTGCTTTTTGCTTTTTTAAAGAGCTGTTGGATATGAACGAAAAAATGTCAAAAGCAATTTTCTCAACTCCACTTAGGTCCTGTGACGCGGCGAGCATCCCTATACGCGCGGCAAACTGTGCCAATTTTTTAGCGGCTTCTTTGAGCTCTTTGTTATTTGAATTTTCGAATCTATCGACGATGGCAGCCGTTAAAGATGGAAGCGGATCACCTAGGTAATCATGTTTGAACGCATCGAAATAGATTGTCGTGGCTTTGCCTTCATTCTCAAGCCCATGCGCGCCAACCCATCTTTGCAGAAAATAAGATTTCCCGCTTCCCCAAGGTGCATTTAGCGCGAGGACAAAGGGATCTGAACCTCTTTCCATCAGATTGGATAATTTTTGACCGAGCTCTTTTCGGTTTAAAATATCGCTCTCTTCAAATCCTTCATTGTAAATATCAACAATCGGCTCGCTTGGAAAAATCTTCAAAATAGTTATATCCTAAATAATCGTATTAATAACATTAACGAAAATTTAAGATTTCCATTTCAACTTTCAAGTGCCGATTGGAAATTCAATACCTTATGGCGTGCTCAAATGCAGGTTTGGTATGGGTTCAAGGCTGGGCTGGATGCCGCGGTCGATGTAATCCCATGTGGCCATGGCGATCATTGCGCCGTTATCTGTCGCCCATTTAATGGGAGGGAGACTCAGGTTGATTTTGTACTCTTGCGCTATTTTTTGCATGGTTTCGCGCAATTGTGGCGATGCGGAAACACCGCCGACAATAATCAAGGATTTCGGCTGGCATTCCTCAATCGCGCGCCTTGCTTTTGCGCTGAGAACATCCATACATGAGGCCACGAAGGCGGCGGCCATATCATCTTTGTTTTGGTCTGGTTCTTTTTCAATATGACGCGCGACGGCGGATTTAAGGCCAGAGAATGAGAACTCATAACCTTCTTTAATCATCGGGCGCGGCAATCGGATGCGGGCCGTGCCGCGCATGGCGGCTTTGTCTATCGCTGGGCCGCCTGGCATGGGGAAGCCTAAGGTGCGTGCGACCTTATCATAGCATTCGCCAACACTATCATCTCGCGTTGTGCCAAGGAGGCGGTAGTCCCATTCATTTTTCATTTCTGCAATCAAACTATGACCGCCAGAGACAAGCATAATCACGGCTGGAAATTCGGCTTTGCCCTCTTCCAGTTCTACTGAGCGCAGATGCCCGCGCAGGTGATTAATCCCATAGGCGGGTATATTCCAGCCCATCGAGAGGGCTTGCGCAGTTGAGAGGCCAACGAGCAGGGAGCCAATCAGGCCCGGGCCCCTTGTGACGCCAATGGCTTTGAGATCTTGCGGGCGAATGCGCGCGTCCTTCATAACATCTTCAATTGTTGGCAAGATGGCGTGCAGATGCGCACGAGAGGCAAGCTCTGGGTAGACACCTCCAAAGGCATCATGGATTTCAAACTGTGAGACAGTTTTGATCGCGGCAATTTGGCCTTGACGATCTACCAAAGCAATCGAGGTATCATCACAAGAGGTTTCAATGCCTAAAATGAGTTCGCTCATTGTATCTCTCCTATGATGTCTTCAATTTCAGGGCGTGAGATTGCCCCTAAGCGCTCTATCTTGGGGGGGCGGGTAGAACAATTGACGATGCTTGAGGGCTGCGCCAGCTGACACATGCCTTCGAGTATTAAATCGGGCGTATTGGTGAGTTGTTTGGCGGCATCTTGTGCCTGTTTTGGTGTCGGGAGGCCAGATCTATTGGCTGATGTGACTAAGAGTGGGCCTGAGCGTTTTAAGATGTCCAAAAGCTCTGAGTGGTTTGGGATGCGAATAGCAAGTTCTGCTCTGCCTTCGAGCCAATCAGGGCGATTTTTGGTGAGGGGCAAGACGATTGTGAGGGGCCCGGGCATGAAATCCGAGTTTAAAAGGCGCATGGCAGTATTGTTTAACTCAACGCCAAGTGCTTGAATTTGGGCATGATCCGCGACCATAAGCGCAACATTTTTATCTCGAGGGCGGTCTTTGAGGGCGTAAAGCTTTTCAATTGCTTCTTTGCAATCTGCTTTTGCGGCTAACCCGAGGACTGTGTCTGTCGGCAATAAGACAACGCCGCCTTTTTGCAGACAGTCGCAAGCGGCTTGAATGCGGGAATTCTGAGCGCTCGTGTTCATTTGAGCGTCTCAACAATGGGATAGGCGCGCTCACTGTTGCTATTTGCCGCATGTTGTTCAATGAGCGCGAGCATTGTGGCGGCGGTGGCGACGTTTAAGATTGGCGCGGGTATGTTTTCGCGCTCCAAATTACCCGCCCAAATTGCATCTGGGATGTTTTGAGCCTGTGCAATTGCATCGCTTTCTTTGCAATGTTCGTAATGGTGGAGTTTGCCCGCTTGGAATAGGCCGAAATGGACATAAGGCCGCCCAGCGCGCCGCAAGATCACGATGGGGCGGTCTTTATGCTCAAGAGAAACTTGTGCGCCGATCAGCTCGAATGCACGAATGGGGCGCAGGGGGATCGAGCAGGCAAAGCTTAATCCATTTGCAAAAGCGGCGCTTGTGCGCGTGACGCCCATGCCGCCTGGCCCGATATCGCATCCAATGAGAGATATGTCTTCGAGTTGCTTGCCGATGCGGTGCAAACCAGCGTTGAGCAAGGCGCGGTAGTCTCTTGAGCCATGAAGCGTGTCGTCTTGTGAGCTATCAAAGAGGATGGCATGGTTTTGCGCCAAGGCCACAATGGGTATGCCATGTGAGGCTTGGATGAGGAGGGTGATATTACGCATTATCGGCCTCTTTGAGCTGGGCTTTGAGATTTGGAGAATGTTTGCCAAGTGCGTGCTGCAATTGCTGGAGTTGATGATTTGTGCCGGAAATCACCGCCGCGCGTGCTTCATTATCTTGTCGCAATGATAGCTCAATATGCATAGGGCTTTCAAAAGCTTCGCGAATACGGCTTCCCCATTCAATAATGCTGATGCCTGTTTCGACATAGTCTTCCAGCCCCAGCATATGAAATTCCATTTCTGAGGAGAGGCGATAGGCGTCTACGTGTAAAATAATCCCTTGAGGTGCATTATAGATGTTGGAGATCGTATACGTTGGGCTGGTGACTTGTTCTTCTGATCCCAATGCCTCACATAGCGCTTTGCTCATGAAGGTTTTGCCGGCCGCCAAGGGGCCATCAAGCAATAATACATCTCCTTGGTGCAAAATCGACGCGATTGCTTGAGCCAATTTGATCGTATCAGCTTCCGAGAGAAGTGTTATATGAAGTGTTTGGGCCACAGATCTATCCATATTTCATCTTAGCAGATGTGGGCTATTTAGGCGATCTGTGCCGTGAGGTCCATTACTTGTTGTATGATACTTATAGTGTCTCGGTATCAAGCCAAATCGTAAAGGGGCCATCATTGATAAGGCTCACCTGCATATCAGCGCCAAACTCGCCAGTTTGCACATCAATGCCCTCGCTTGCTAGCGTTTGCGTGAAATGCAGATAAAGGCTTTTCCCCACGTCAGCGCCTGCGGCTTGTGAAAAGCCTGGGCGATTGCCTTTTGTTTGCGCACTTAATGTAAATTGACTGACAACCAAAGCCGAGCCGCCGACATCTAAAATGGATTTATTCGTCTTTCCATTTTCATCAGCAAAGATGCGTAATTTCGCAATTTTCTGTGCTAATTTTTCAGCTTCTTTTTCTTCGTCGCCTTTCATGGCGCAAACAAGGATCATAAGGCCATTGCCGCATTCACCGATGGTTGTACCACCCACATCAACTTTAGCAGATTGAACGCGTTGTAAGAGAGCTCGCATGATAATAGCCTTTTTTTAAACGTCTATTTCTTTTCGCCAAGGCGGGTTCGCGCCCGCACGGCTCACTGTAATCGCGGCGGCCTTTGTTCCCCAAGATAGGGCGCGGCTTAAATCAGACGCCTTTATATTTGCAAATGAGGCTTTTTGCAAAAAACCTAAATCTTTTAGACCCGCTAAAAAGCCCGCATTAAATGTATCACCCGCGCCGACAGTATCAACAACTGTTGCTGTTTGCGCTTTAACATGCACATCTAAGTCAGTCGTAATCCCGCGAACGCCCTTGCTTCCTTCCGTATAGCAAATCAACTGAGCCCCCATCTCTAAAATACGGGCGAGTTGAGTATCGGTATCTAAATCGGGCAAGAGCCAATCTAAATCTTCATCAGATAGTTTAACAATATCAGAACAGGCAATCATCGCTTCTATACGGGCCCTAAAATGGCTCGCATTCTTGATGAAGCTGGGGCGAATATTTGGGTCTAGCATACGCAAGCAATCTTGTGGGGCATGAAGATACATATGATGATAGGCATCCGCACAAGGCTCAACAGCCAAAGAAATGCCGCCACAAAAAAGCGCTTCTAATGCATCGGGAAATTCAGGAAGATCGGCTTCGGTGAGCATGCGTCCGGCTGTGTTTTCATCTATGAAGGCGTAGCTGGCATGGCCGTTCGTTAATTTTACAAAAGCTAATGTGGTTGGGCGATCTGATTGATGGGCGAGTTGGCCATCCACATGGCTCGTTGTGAGCTGCTCTCGCAATATATCACCAAACATATCATTTGATAGGCCCGTAAAGAGGCTGACGGGTGCGCCCAAACGCCCTAAAGCGATCGACGTATTAAACACAGCTCCTCCCGCCACAGGCATGAACGCATTTTCATTATCCTGAGTTTCTCTGGGAAGCATATCGATCAAGGCTTCGCCGGCGCATAATATCATCTTGCTGTCCTATCCAATGAATCAGTTAAAATCACACTGACTGTGGCTTACTATGAATTTGATTTCCAGAGCAGAAAAATAACTTGCGTAAAAATTATTACAGCTGCCTGCAATTCAGGCAAATCTATGAGCACAAGCTACTGCGAATATTGCGAATATAAATATCCTGCTATACCAGCAACGATAAGGGCGAGCGCTGTTGCAGAGGCTATTTTCCATATAGAATAAGGCCTCTCGCCTTGTACACGCCCCGTTCGCCCATTGACGACAAAACGATAACTTTTGCCTTTATATTTATAAGCAGCCATCCAAATTGGCAGTAAAACATGCTTAAACGTCACATCGGAAATCTGCGTGTTGATGTCATGGACGCGCTGACGATCACCGCCAATATCGAATTTCACATCCCGTAAGATCACACGCTCCATATGCTTAGCGGCAATGACGTACCCATCTTCGAGTTCGACGGAATAAGCTTCTGCCTCAAACCCTGCGAGATAATCAGGCAAGTAGGGCTCCATCTCTGAAAGATCCCACGGTGCTAGATCTTTTGTAAACTTCTCAGGCAATGAAGGGGAGGCTAAGACAAGGATGTCATCGAAAAAACGAGCGACACGCCCTGAGACATGGCGCCATTTTGTGCGCCTTTCTTGAACAGTGGTCGGCTTGCCATCGCGCATAACGGTTTTGTTGACAAAGTAATCATCGCCCCTTTGGCCGTGGTATTGAGATTTTGTTTGAGCATCAAATGTCCAATAAGGTAAATATATACCTCGGATTTTACGCCCCTTGCGGGCATATTTTTGCAAACCATTTGGCGCAAACCACAGCCCGCCTAGCCACTGTGTCATTTCTTTTCGGGCCTCTTCCTCTGTGAGAGCAAAGGGCAAAATTCCGCGTGGCTTGATGTGGCGATGTGGCGCGCTTGCTCCGACAACAGGTGTCGCACAAAAGGCGCATTCTTTCGCTTTCTCAAAGGCATCAAATTCGACCTGCGCGCCGCAATTGGGGCAGGGGGTGACTTGTGTTTCTTCTATGTCTTGAGCGGGGACCCCTTTTTGTAGAGCGCTATTAAAATCTTGCTCAACGACAGGTTTGACACCGCTTAGATCAAGCGCTTCCGTTTCTCCGCAGTGGACGCAAGCTAAGTGACTGCTTGTAGGATTATATCGAAGATCCCCGCCACATGTTTGGCAGGGAAAATGGCGAGGATCTACTAACTGTGATTGTACTTCAGTCATTTTACTTTGCGTTCGTCAAAAAATTAGGGTGTTCTGGCTCTTATATTCCAGGCGGTGGAGGAGGGGGTGCTATTGTGAACAGCTGTGCAAGCTCATCAATATCTTCCGCCTTTAACCATCCATCTTGACCAGGTGTCCACACATAAGTTGCGCGCTTTAATGCGCCTTTTGCAGCTTTTTGGCCCATTTCTGCTTTTGAAAATGGTCCTGTTGTCGATCCATTTTCAGCAATATGCCAAACATGTTCGACAGGTGGCGGAGGGGGAGCTGCGTGTTGCGCTTGTTGCGGTGCTTGGTGAGAGGATTGCGAATGTCCGCTCCCGCCGCTTCTTGCGCCCCATGGGCCTGCGGCGCTTTGCTGCTGCGCGGCCATATTCATACCAAGGCCTGCACCAAAGCCCGCGCCCATAGAAGCGGCCATCGCTGAATTTTCATTGCCCATCGCTTCGGCGGCGTTGAACTTCATATAATTATCTAAATTACCAACAATGCCCATCGAACTGCGTTTATCCATTGCGGCTTCAACAGATTCTGGAAGGCTGATATTTTCAATATAAAATTCTGGAATTGTCAGGCCGTATTGTGAAATGACTTTTGAGATTTCTGTTGAAACCATCTTGCCTAGATCAGCTGTATTGGCGGCCATGTCTAAGACAGGAATACCCGAGCCTGCGATAATACGCGAGAAAGCTTGCACGATGATGTTGCGAATTTGGAAGCTGATTTCATCAGAGGTGAACTCGCCATCCGTGCCGACAATTTCAGTGAGGAAAAGCGCAGGATCAGAGACTTTGACAACATAACTTCCGAAAGCCCGCAAACGCACAGGGCCAAACTCAGGGTCGCGCACCATAATTGGGTTTTTCGTGCCCCATTTGAGGCCCGTAAAGCGCGTTGTGTTGACGTAGTATATTTCAGATTTAAACGGTGATTTGAAACCATGATCCCAGTGATTGAGTGTTGTTAGGATCGGCATATTATTGGTTTCAAGCATGTAAAGGCCTGGTGTGAAAACATCAGCCAATTGTCCTTCATGCACGAAAACAGCCGCTTGCCCTTCACGCACTGTAAGCTTTGCACCATATTTAATCGCATGGCCTTCACGCTCAAAACGCCAAACCATCGTATCACGGCTATCATCGACCCAATGGATCACATCAATAAATTCACCAGATAAAAAATCGAATATACCCATGATAAAATACCTTTATTTGATTATGGTCTTGCGTGGTTGAGGAATGTTTTCTCGTCTCCCTTGAAGGCCATGCGCTTTCAGGAAGACGAGAGTGGGATAGGGCGCGCCTTAGTGAGGGACGGCCGGGCCTGCGGCGTTTGATGTCGCACGGGCTGAGGCGAGTGTGTCTTTAAGATTGCTCTCAAGCGTCTTTAACTCTGTTTCAGCTTCCGCGCGTTTGCGCTTGCCTTCGTCTGCGATCTGCAAGCTTTCTTCAATGGTCGCAATCAAATTCGCATTAGCAGATTTGACGGCTTCGATATCAAAAACACCGCGCTCCATTTCTTGGCGCACTATTTTATTCGCAGAGCGCAAGTTTTCGGCATTTGAGGTTAGCAGTTCATTGGTTAGATCATTTGCATCGCGCACTGCAGCTGCAGCTTCAGATGTGCGTTGGATTGTGACGGCTTGTGCGAGCTGTGTTTCCCAAAGGGGCACAGTGTTGACTAATGTCGAATTGATTTTTGTGACAAGAGATTTGTCGTTTTCTTGAACGAGGCGAATGGAAGGGAGCGATTGCATCGTGACTTGGCGTGTGAGCTTCAAGTCATGCACGCGGCGCTCAAGATCATCGCGCGCAGAACGCAGATCACGAAGCTCTTGCGCCGCGATCATTTGATCCTCTTCAGGTGCTTTTTCAACGGCATCTGCTTTTTGCGGAATTGTTGTCTCGTCTAATTCTTTGATCTTCAGTTCACCTGCGCGAATATATACGGCAAGCTCATCGTAAAAATCCAATGTTTTATCATAAAGAAGATCAAGAGATTTTATGTCTTTCAGGAGCTTATGCTCATGCTCAAGAAGACCATCTGTGATATCATCGATTTGGCCTTGGACTGTTTCAAAGCGTGCGACAAATTTTGCCATTGGAGCTGCGCGACCAATGATTTTTTCCCACCAGCTGCGCTCGCGGCGCACATCGAGCTCGGAGATGGAAAACCCACGTATTGTTGTCACCATATTGCGCAGGCTATCACCTGCAGGGCCAACATCTTTATTGCGCACATCTGTGAGCATGGCTTGCGAAATCTCTTGCAATTCGGCTTGCGCAGATGATCCGAAGCGTACAATTGAGCCTGTATTCGAAAGATCCAAGTCGTTCATGGCTTCTAAGACCGCGGCCTTCTCTGGTGCCTCAGCGCCTTCTAGCGGGATAATCTCTGATTTTGGTTCAGCCAAAGTGAGGCTCGTAACAGCTTCAACTTCTTTTTCTGCCGCTTGTGCTTTTTGTAAAATCTGCTGTGACATGGATTTTCCTTTAATTGTATTAACGATGTAATATTTTTTTAATTTTCACGCGCGAGGCGTTCGCGCAAGACGTCTATTTCTATCTCAAGATCTGTTTTGTTATCAGAAAGAAGCGCTTGATTTTGTTGGGTATAACTGTCTTCAAGATCATCCAAAAGGCGCATCCAATCGCTGCGCGCCGTTGCATCTTGCGTGCGTTCATACAATGCTGCGAATTTAAACGTCGCCGCTTTCGCCCCTTGTAGATACACCCCCAGATATTTTCGCGCACTGCTCAGATCGCGCGGATCTTCTTCAACGATGGTCAACATGTCGCGCACAGTTGCCGTGAAATCCTCAAATCTGTTATAGGCCGCTCTATCATGAAGTCTTTGAAGGGCGTCGCGCATTTCATTTAAATGCTTCTCCGCTTCAATAACCACTTTATTCACACGCTCTTCTTGCAAGCGATCTCCGCCTTCAATGCCCTTCTTCTTTAGCGGATCAATTCCAAAAGAAAGGCTGTGTAAAATAGCGCCGATGAGTGCAAAAATCAGACCTTCGAGCGCCCCATATCCTGCGAAACCAACAATGCCCAAGCCTGCGCCCATAAGCAATGAGGCGAATATTTTGCGCGGTATCGCTGGCGGGCGTGCTATCTTTCTGCTTTCAAACGCGTCTTGCGCTTTGAGCCCTTCATGCGTGAAATAAGCTGCAGAAATCATACAGAAAAGAGCGATGAGATATTGCGCCATGAGGATGGGGTCTGATTGAAAGATTTTAAAAATCAAAATCAGTGGCATGAAAAACAATATATTCGACCGCGCCCCCGCGCGAGCTGGCTTTTGCTTGGAAAATGGATTGGATTGTTTTTTTGTGCGACGTGATGTGTCACTTTGAGAGCTTGAAGGAGAATATGTGCCGCCAAATCGTTTTGCCATGTTTATGATCCACTCGCCTGAGTTGTTACGTAAACAATAAACAAAATTAAAAGGATATAGGCCAGTTTGGCATATTTACTCTTTGACACTCTACAAACCCTCTCCCTCAGCTAGGCCGCAGAGCTGGAAGATGTATCACGTCTCAATAGTGATATCAGAGTATCCAACTGTCATGCGGGCTAAAAAGGTATTTTAAACCATATTTATCGTAATGTAATAATTATCGAGCCCATCGCAAAGGGTACAATGCAAAATAATCTTAAAAACATTGGGGAATATTCATAGAAATTCCCCAATGTTAAGCGCAGCGCTCTTTAATTAGCTGCGTGATTTTGGTTTGTAAGAGGAGCCGCCGTTCCCCTTATGTGATTTGAAGCCGGATGAGCGTGATTTATCACCAGCACCTCCGTGGCTGCGATAGCCGCGAGACTTTGGTGTGTACTTTTCATCAGAATGACGTCCCTTATCTCCGCCACGATCTTCACGCTTACCTTTGTCGCCATAAGGCGCTTTGCCGCGAGGCTTGTCGTATGAACGACCCTCTCTTGGTTTGTCGTAAGAACGGCCTTCTTTTGGCTTATCGTATGAGCGACCTTCTCTAGGTTTATCGTACGAACGGCCTTCTCTTGGCTTATCGTACGAACGTCCTTCTCTAGGCTTATCGTATGAACGGCCTTTTCTCGGCTTGTCGTACGAACGACCTTCTCTAGGTTTATCGTATGAGCGACCTTCTCTTGGCTTATCATACGAACGGCCTTCTCTAGGTTTATCGTACGAACGGCCTTCTCTTGGCTTATCGTACGAACGTCCTTCTCTAGGTTTATCGTATGAGAGATCTTCTCTAGGTTTATCATATGAACGACCTTCTCTAGGCTTGTCATATGAACGGTCATCACGGCGGTCATCACGGCTGTTGCCTCGAGAGTCGCTCTTTGCATCACCATGTGTTTTATTGCCATAAGGGCGCTTAGAGAATGATTTTTCACCATGTGGTTTCGATCCATATGGTTTTTTATCGCGATCATCGCGCTCGCGCGGCTTAAAGTCATCGCGTGAACGCCTTTCTGGGCGGCCTTCATCTTTGCCAAATCGTCGGTTGTTCGATTCGCCTTTGCCAAAATTTCGGCTGTCAGATCCACGATTGTCAAAATCGCGTGGTTTTCTTGGCCCTCTGTCGTCACGATCAGATTGTGGGCGTCCGCTACGCTCTACTTGACGGCGTGGTCCTTTTTGGGGCCCATCAAATTTTTCGCTTTCAAGGCCAAGTTGATCACGAAGAACACGAGGTTTCACCTCTTCAACGGCACCCGCCAAAATACTGCCCAGTCTGAAAGGCCCATATGAAATGCGCAAAAGGCGATTTACTGTTAGCCCGATATGCTCCATGGCACGGCGGATTTCACGATTTTTCCCTTCACGAATGCCAACTGTGAGCCAAGCATTGGCCCCTTGTTGGCGATCGAATGTGATTTCCATAGGCTGGAAATTCTCGCCATCAACAGTAACACCTTTGCGCAAAGGCTCAAGAACAGCCTCTGTTGCTGTGCCTTTGACGCGAACGCGGTATTTGCGCAACCAACCCGTATCTGGCAATTCTAGCTGGCGCTTGAGCTCACCATCATTGGTTAAAAGCAATAAGCCTTCAGAATTCAAATCGAGGCGTCCAACAGACATGACGCGTGGTAAGTCTGAAGGAAGTTTTTCGAAAACGGTTTCGCGGCCCTTTTCGTCTCTGTTTGTTGTCACAAGGCCAAGGGGCTTGTGATAGAGCCAAAGGCGTGGAGGCTCTGCTTCGCGCAGTTCTTGCCCGTCTACTGTAATACGGTCGTTCTTAAAAACATTGAGGGCAGGCGATACAATTTCTTTGCCATTGACGCTCACGCGCCCTTCTTCAATGATTGTTTCGCATTCGCGCCGTGACGCGATGCCTGAACGTGCCAAAATCTTCGCGATGCGTTCTCCCTTGGAGGCCTCATCGCCGGACACTCCTTTTTTACGTCGCGCAGCAGCTTCAAGAGCGCGTGGCGACATTCTTGGCTTTTGAGGGGCGTCTTTTTTGAAGGCAGCATTCGGATTTCTGCGTGCAGCATTCGGTTTGGCATTGTTTCTATGATCGGTCATGATATTCTTTTCGACAGGCAAATGATTTGATGCGTTCATACGCTCATCTGCGGTCTTTTGAAAGCCAATAGCTAGAATAGTCTTAATTACGAGGTAAAGATGCGCAAATTCTACAGATTAAAGCCGGTCATTTGATGTTTCGGTCTTATATGAATTTGGCGTTCGAAGAGGCGCAGCTTGCTCAAGAGCGTGGTGAGGTGCCTGTTGGGGCGATTATTGTCTCAGCGCAAGGTCAAGTGCTCGCGCGTGGAGGGAATGAGACGCGCGCTAAAAATGATCCAACAGCTCATGCAGAGATTGTCGCAATACGGCGGGCGTGCGAAGTACTTGGAAGTGAACGCTTAATTGGGTGCGATCTTTATGTCACGTTAGAGCCATGTCCGATGTGCGCCGCTGCAATTTCGAATGCCCGCATCGCGCGGCTTTATTATGGGGCAGAAGATTCTAAGTCTGGCGGGGTGGGATATGGGGCGAAAATATTCTCGCATCCACAATGCCATCATGTGCCTGAGGTTTACGATGGGATAGGTGCAGATCGGGCGGAGAAAATGTTGACTAATTTTTTCCAGCATCGCCGAAAGTAGGATCTGGTTCTCAGGGAGGATTGTTGGGAAAAATGCCATTTTTGCCGTCATGGGCGACTCAGGATGTAAAGGCGATAAAAGAGCTAAAATATCTGTAAATGTAGCGATATAACCCGTCTTACATGAGGAAAGTCTCTCGCTGTGCGCGGGGGCGGATTATAGGCTAAGCGCCGTCAGATAATGCCGTTATATAGGGGATTCAGTTTGCAAAATGTGCGAAATGGATGAATGCGCCGGATCGCGTGGCGCCATGATGCAGCCAAGTAAATTATCGGCTGGGCTTGAAGGCATTGGCAGAGCGCGCTAAAGCGTAATGTAATTATATTTATGCCTTTATTAGGCGTTGGCCCAAAAGACGGAGAGCATCATGTCGATCGATGTAGATACAGCACGCCGCGTTGCAAAGCTTGCGCGTATTCGTGTGGAAGATGAAGCGTTGCCTGCACTTGCAGAAGAATTTAATGCTGTGCTTGGCTTAATTGAACAGCTCTCAGAGGTCGATGTTGAAGGTGTTGAACCAATGACATCTGTGACCCCGCAGCGCCTTAAGCGCCGTATTGATGCTGTCACAGATGGTGATCAACCAGAAAAAGTGCTTTCAAATGCGCCTGATGCGCGTGAAGGCTTTTTCGCCGTTCCAAATGTCGTTGAGTAAGGGGCTGAAATCATGACAAATTTGAATACTCTGACTTTGGCTGATGCGCGCGATGCTTTGAGAAAAGGCGATGTGACATCTCAAGAGATAACGGAATCATGCCTCAACGCCATTGATGGCGCAGATAAGCTCAATGCGTTTTCTCATAAGACGGCTGATATTGCGCGCGAACAAGCCAAAGCGGCTGACATCCGCATTCAAGCTGGCGATGCGCCGGCGATGTGTGGTTTGCCAATCGGGATCAAAGACCTTTTTGCAACCAAAGGCACGCCCACTCAAGCGGCGTCTCGTATTCTTGAAGGTTTCAAGCCTGAATATGAATCGACTGTATCTGGCAAGTTGCAAGATGCGGGTGCTGTGATGCTTGGTAAGCTCAACATGGATGAGTTTGCGATGGGCTCCTCTAATGAGACTTCTGTCTATGGCAATGCGGTTAATCCTTGGAAAATTGATGATCGTGATTTGACACCTGGCGGTTCTTCTGGTGGTTCTGCTGCCGCTGTTGCTGCGGATTTATGCTTGGCGGCAACAGGCACAGATACGGGAGGCTCTATTCGCCAACCTGCTGCGTTTACAGGGACTGTTGGGATTAAGCCAACTTATGGTCGTTGTTCGCGCTGGGGGATCGTTGCTTTCGCATCTTCATTAGATCAAGCTGGACCGATGACAAAAACGGTCCGTGATAGTGCGATCATGTTGGAGGCTATGTGTGGCTATGATGCAAAAGATAGTACGTCCGCAGAATTGGCTGTGCCAAACTTTGAGGCCATGCTGACAGGTGATATCAAAGGCAAGAAAATCGGCATTCCGAAAGAATACCGCATTGATGGTGTGCCTGAAGAAATTTCGAAGCTTTGGGATCAAGGCGCTGAAATGCTCAAAGATGCCGGTGCTGAGATTGTTGATGTGTCTTTGCCTCATACAAAATATGCGTTGCCAGCTTACTATGTGATCGCGCCAGCTGAGGCGTCTTCAAATCTCGCACGTTATGATGGGGTGCGTTATGGTCATCGCGCTGGGCTGGCTGAAAATGAAGGCATCACAGAGATGTATGAAAAAACGCGTGCAGAAGGCTTCGGAAGTGAAGTTCAGCGCCGCGTGATGATTGGTACATATGTGCTTTCTGCTGGTTTTTATGATGCATATTATAATCGTGCTCGCAAGGTGCGTACATTAATCAAGCAAGATTTCGAAAATGTATTTGCTCAAGGTGTAGATGCAATTTTAACACCAGCGACACCATCAGCAGCATTTGGCCTTGGCGAAATGTCAAATAGCGACCCGATTCAGATGTACCTCAATGATGTCTTTACCGTGACGCTGAACCTCGCCGGCTTGCCGGGCGTTGCGCTTCCTGCAGGGCTGACGAAAGACGGGCTCCCACTCGGATTGCAACTCATCGGCAAACCATGGGAAGAGGGCGATTTGCTAAATATTGCTCATAGCCTTGAAGAGCGCACAGGCTTTGTTTCCAAACCACAAAAGTGGTGGTAAGTTTCTTTTGAATTGAGTGTGGAGAGTAAGATGAAAACATATGTTTTTGCGATGGTTTCTTTTGTGGCATTGGGGGCTTGCTTAGGGCAGGTGCCTGATAGTCGCAAAGCAGGTTTTGGATCTTATGAGGCGTATCAAGCCAAGTTGGATGCCGAGCTCTCCGCAACTCAAGCTCAAAATGCAATTTCTGTCACGGATATTGCGACAGCCGCGCTCGATGCTGTTGATGAAGTCGAGACGAGTGCATCTGCCACGACGTCAAACGCTGTTGGAATTTCTTCTGAGAATGATTTCGATGCGGTCTCAAATGCGCGTAGCATTGAAGAAGACGCTAAATATATTGCGACTAATCGTGATAGCTATGTCCAAATCCAGCCGAGCGCGCTTCCAGAACGCCCTAAAGGTAATGGGGCTTCATTGGTCGAATTTGCACTCTCGACAAATAATAGAGTTGGTCAGGCTCTCTATTCACGCTTTATTCCTGGCGCGCAAAATAGGGCGCTGAAGAATTGCGCGAAATTTGCGTCTTCTGATCTCGCGCAAGAATATTTCTTGGCCAATGGTGGCCCAACGCGCAACCCGAAAGGGCTTGATCCAGATGGCGATGGTTTTGCATGTCATTGGGATCCAGCGCCATTTCGCGCCTTCTCAAGGTAATCCTTTTCTATGAGGATGATTGCGCATCCCTCCCCAAATTTTGGAACGCGTGCCGGTGTGGCGATCGATATGATCGTCATCCATTATACCGCGATGAACTCTGCTCAAGAGGCACTCGTGCGGCTTTGTGATCCTGAATTTGAAGTGTCAGCGCATTATCTGATCGCTGAATGTGGCGATGTCTTTCAACTTGTCGAAAATGAAGAGCGCGCTTGGCACGCAGGGCGCGGCGCATGGGGGAATGTGACGAATGTAAATTCGCATTCCATCGGAATTGAATTGGCAAATAATGGTGTAACACCTTTTTCTGAGCCACAATTTAATGCGCTTGAACAGCTGCTTGCGGCCCTGATGGCAACATATGAGATTCCACCAGAGCGGATTATTGGCCATTCGGATATGGCGCCAGATCGTAAAATTGATCCCGGCGCTAAGTTTGATTGGCACAGATTGGCGCGGCAAGGGCTTTCTATTTGGCCAGATAAAGCGCCCCAACCGAGAGCTTGCCAAACGCATTGGACAAATCTGCAAAAAGCGCAACTTGCCTCATGCCTCAAAAAAATAGGCTACGCCTGTGAGGGGAAGAATGCGCATCAAGAAGGCCTCAAAGCTTTTCAAGATCGCTTTAGTGGATATACCTCTCCAACTGATATCTTAAATGCGGCTGAGAACCTAGCGCAGCGCTTTCCCGTTGACCTCGCGATTAAAGATACCTAAAGCAAATGCACACACGGATGGCTGGATAATCGCTGGTTACCTATGGTGCTTGCATCATATGGACGAGAGGAAAGTCCGGACTCCCTTAAGCAACGGTGCTGGGTAACGCCCAGCGGGGGTAACCCTAGGGATAGCGCCACAGAGAATAGACGGCCTTCTATAGGGAGGCCATGGTGAAACGGTGGGGTAAGAGCCCACCGCGCGAGCGGCAACGTAAGCGGCACGGCAAGCCCCACCGGGAGCAATGTCAAATAGGGGTTCTACGCGGGGCCTGTTGTATGGGCGTAAGCCGATATACCGCCCGCAGGGAAGCTTAAGCCCATGAACCCGGGTTGGCAGCTCGAGCTTACTGGTAACAGTAAGCCTAGATGAATGATTATCAAGAGGCGCAAGCTTCGAACAAGATCCGGCTTATAGGCCGTCCGTGTGTGTCATAATTGGCGTCTCTATATGCCTTAACTCTGCGTTTGCTCTAATTTTAAAAGTAGGTTGTGATCGGGAATGGGTTGTATTGTACTATACAGTACGATGTTATTTGAGTTCTAATTGTGTTTGTATTGTCTGATTTATTTTATGCAAAAATTGCTTTGAGGTGCCAGTGCTTCCTTAATCTTGAGGGTCTAATGTTGGCAGTCTAGGCTATCTTGCAAATAGAGTATTGGCATAAGTTTGTATTTTTATGGACTGTTTCAGCAGCTGATATTGCTGCGACATTTGCGCGGCTTCTGTGTGATTATCTAGCTTAAATGTCCATGTCATCTCTTGTCTGGCGGTGTGTTTTCAAAGGAAATATGTTGAGAAGAAATCTGCCAAAATACTGTATGAATTTACGATGATAGCGCCAGCCTCTGCGCTTTTATACACTGAATCTAGTGAGAAATCACCTTCATGGGCCGCTTCTTCTAAAAATTGCAATTTAAGCCGCAATCAAATTCAAAGCCGAGATTAAAAACCCGTCTGCGTAGAGCCATCTCCAGCGTTTAGCATAATTTTTTCTTAAGCGAGTAAAGATCATTTTAATCAATTGCTGATAAGTTTTTATTCAAATGTAACGCTTGTCCCGAAAAGAGGTTTTAACGTGGTTTTAAAAACAATAAACCCTCATGATAGTAACGCTTTGTTAATCCACTCCAGTTCTCCACAGGGTACGGCCGGCAATCCAATTATTAATAACGCTGGCACAGCTAATGGTACTATATTTGAATTTCAGTCTGGCTATAATCGTACAACGGTTACGCTAGATGATGTAAGTGCGAATACGAATATACTTGAAGATGGTCAGCCCAATCAGCACACGATTGTGAATGGAGGGGGGCTGATTAACAGTGGTATTGGGATCGAAGCGGAATCCATTATTTTTGTCAGGGCACTAGATAGCTCCGGAAATCAAACAGGACCGACAATTTCCATTACAGTTTTTTCTAAAGGCGGTGTTACCTCGGATGTCTGGGGGTTTGCAACAGCGGATCAACTTATTCCAGGTACTTTATATGTTAAGGTCAGTGGAAGTAATGCTGGGAGTTCAACATATGATTCAATCACTTGCTTTGTTCAGGGGACATATATTGATTTAGGGAGTGGAGCGAGCTTGGTTGAAGATCTATTGCCTGGGCAAATACTTCCAACTCTTGAGGGTGAATTTCATCCTATTCTTCGTGTGCTTTCCAGGCACATAAATGGCGATATGCTTGCGCAAAACCCTAAATTATATCCTATTCGAATTACTGCGGGCTCATTGGGGCAAAATTTACCACGTCGTGATTTACTTGTGTCTAGGCAGCATCGTATGCTTGTTTCTTCCAAAATTTCTGAGCGTATGTTTGATGAAAGCCAAGTTTTAGTTGCCGCTATCCATCTTACCGATTTGCCGGGGATCTATGTTGATACAACGGTAGATGAGGTGACATATTATCACATTTTATTTGGTAAGCATCAGGTGATCTGCGCCGAAGGCGCACCTACTGAAAGCTTTTTGACGGGTGCTGAAGCGTTGAAAACGATGAGCGAAGACGATAAAGATGAAATTAATTCGCTTTTCCCATCTATGAAGGAGAAGGATTACAATCCTCAACCTGCTAGATTTATACCAATCGGCAAAAAGCAGAAGCAGTTGGTGGCTCGTCACAAGCAAAACCATAAACCTCTTCTGAGCGCAGGCCTTTTTAATTCAAAGCGTGTAGATCAGAAAGAATTGGCCAGTATTGCCTAAATCTGTGTTGGTCATTTAGAGTGATTTGTCGAAATTTTGAAAATCGATCATAACTGTAAAAAGTCGCCAATAAATTTTGAGCCCCTATAAGTTTGTATTATTTCCAGCCTCCGAGCTTACATCCTCCGAACTCCTAGTCCGAATTGCATCGGGTTCAGGATCGATAAGTCACCTTATAGTTTAGGTCTTCATATAACTTTTCGCCTGAATAATGTTTGGGCGAGGGCAATAACTGATCATTGCTGGATGAGCGGCGCGCTGAGCGTTTGTGTGTGTTCGTAAAAGAAGCTCTGAAAAGTAAAGCGGGTAAATAAAAGATGGCTCAAGCTTACTGGTAACAGTAAGCCTAGATGAATGATTTTCAAGAGGCGCAAGCGTCGAACAAGATCCGGCTTATAGGCCGTCCGTGTGTGTTGTCACAATTTGCTACTCGGATTTGGTGTTGAGCTTGTTGACCGCTTTTGATGTGGCTAAAAATTTTAGTCGGCTACATATTGTAGAAGAAGCACGCCGTCTTCGCCTACGCCCAAATACACTCCGCCAACTTCATCAGGGGCAGATATCGCATTATCATAACCAAAGAAAGCACCTGCTGATTCTTCAATAAATTCGAAATTAGTATTTGCGCCCGTTATTGTCACATCACCGCCTGTGAATGTATTTCCGTCTATTTCCATGTTTGCAATATTCACAGTGTCAATGCCATTTCCTACAGATGTAAAGTTGCTCAGGTTGACGTCAACAGTGCCGGAATCGAAGTTGGCAGTAATCGAAGCTGCGCCATTAGTAAGGTTGGTTTCTCCTCCGCCGGATAATGGTGAGTAATTGCCAAAGGCTTCGCCGTTGTATGTTGCGCTTTGTCCAGAGTTGGGTGCAGGGACGTCCGCTATTGATGTGATTATTCCATGGACACCCAATAGAAAACCTTCATTTGTGTTGAGGCTTCCATCAGGTTGGACGACGCCTGCAATAATGGTTTGCACATAATCGTAGCTATTTGATACTTGAAAATCTGTGATGTCTACTAATACCGTGTTGCCGTCACGTAATATGCCATCATTCGGGACTGCGGCGTTAATGCTATAGCCACCGCCGGTGAAACTTGTCATTGAGTTGTTATGCTGTAATTCACCACTCGTTTCTGTTACAGAAAGGCTAATTTCTCCGCGTTTGAGAGTTGATACGCCACCAAGGGTGCTCGTGGTATCAGCATTACTTGTCAGTGTTTCATATTGAGGGGAATTTGTGCTTGAGCTAGAGCAGGCTGTTAATATGACAGTAATTAAAATTGAGGGTATGTATTTGCTCTCTCTCTCATCAAAATGCACTCTCTATTTGTTGTAGTTAATATTTTATTTTTGTTTAACTACAATATCATTCTCGATTAAGTGTCAAGTGAGTGCCAAGGGTATGCGTCCTGTAAGATGTGTTTGCCAGTAAATGGATGTAGGGCCGCAGAGTTAAATGTTGCACAGTCATCTTTCCCCATTGACACGGGGGGCAGATAGATTAAAAGGCATGGCAAAGGATTCCACGGGTGGGCTTTGGCCCTATGCTTCTTTAGCTCATGCTATAAACGCCCCGTTTCAAGGATATTGGAGATACGACCATGGCGAAGCCAACCACAATTAAGATCCGCCTAAACTCTACTGCGGATACGGGCCACTTCTATGTAACAAAGAAGAACGCACGCACGATGACCGAAAAAATGGTCGTTCGTAAGTACGATCCAGTAGCGCGTAAGCACGTTGAGTATAAAGAAGGTAAAATTAAGTAAACCTTTTAAAAAACTTAAAGTTTAAACCGCGCTTTCTGAGAGATGATCGCGCGGTTTTTGCTTTTGTATCACTCTCTAAAATTTGAATTACCGTTCCGGTTGTGCTGGTTGGCGGCGTGGGGTAGGAGAGGGCTATGTATAGTGTTTATGATTTCGATGGTTATTTTAAATTCCATCAACAAGGGGATGAGGGTTTCAGTGCCGATGATGCAGTGGCATCTCTTGTGTGCCGCCCTGCGCAACCTGCTGATACGATGCAAATCAATGCTGTTTTCCGCGAGGCCTATTTGCAATGGATCAAGCGCAACAGTTCTAAATCTGTCGTAGATGCGCTTTTGCCGACGCTCTTTCAAACACCAACCGACCTTCTCGATAGCGGGACGTATTTTGTGGCTGAAGATTGCGAAGGCGAGATTGTTGCAATTGGGGGATGGTCGCAGATCTCATTTACCAATGAAATGGCAGAAAGAGATAGGGGCTATTTGCGCCGTTTTGCTGTGCGCCCTGATTATCAGGGCCGTGGGATTGGTACGGCGCTTTTAGGCAGCATCGTAGAAAATGCGCGTCTTACAGGATTAAATTATCTGGATTGTTATGCGACGATCAATGCCTCCACTTTTTATGTGTCTCGGGGTTTTGAGAAGCATGGGGTGCGGAAAATAGAAGGGCGTGAAGGCGTACAGATTCTCATGACGCATCTGCGCTATAGGCTGAATTCAAATTAACGCGAGGCTTTATATTTTTACTATCACTTATGCCGTCATAAAGTTATGGAGCGTTTATCGACGAGCTGTTTGGAGTGGCCATGAGTAAGATACAGTTGATTGGATTGACGATATTGGCGCTCATTGCATTTGCGGCGAACTCCGTTTTAACGCGTATGGCGGTAAGTGAGGGAGTTGGCCCAATTGCATTTGCGGCTGTGCGACTGCTTTCTGGGGCGCTTGTTTTGCTGGCTTTTTCAGGATTGAAAGGCAAAATGCCACCGTTAATGGCGCCAAATAGATTTTTAGCTGTTTTTGCGCTTTGTCTT
>CALLMA010000017.1 GCA_938008015.1 uncultured Celeribacter sp. | reverse complement strand
AAATCATTGGCCTGCCCATGAGCCATTTTGCTCATAAGATCTGCCGAAGCTGGCGCAACGAGTACCAAATCTGCAGAACGGCTGAGTTCAATATGCCCCATATCTGCTTCATCGGTTAAATCAAATAAATCACGGTACACTTTATGAGCAGCCAAAGCCGATACAGATAAAGGTGTTACAAACTCCTCACCTGCCTTCGTCAACACAGGAACAATCTTTGCCCCGCGCTCTCGTAAACGCCGGATTAAATCCAAAGATTTAAAAGCTGCAATTCCGCCAGAAATCACTAATAGAATTGTTTGATCAGAAAGTGCCATCATTTCATCCCTGAAAACTTAACATTCCCTACACTTAAAACCTAATTCAACGATAAAAAAGGGGCGAATGCGATTTAGCGTATAAATACAGCGGCACCCATTAGAGTGCCACTTACGAAAAATGGCGACCAAGAGCCAAACAACTCCCGACCGCCATAGATCCATTTTATGATACTATTGCCAAGTTACGCGATATCTAAACTGCCGAAATCAATATTCATAAGAGCAATATCATCGATATCTGCATTATTGAGTGTCAAACTCGCTTCATCCTCAGAATTAAAGAACAGCTCTCCGCCATCGAGGACAGCAAGATCAAATACATCATATTGCGACAAAATATCAGAAACATACACATGAATCGCATCATCGGCTCTTCCAGCGACTTTAAAGTCAGAGATGGTATCATTGAAGATAAACACATCTGCATTCGCGCCCTCTTCAAGAAGATCATTTCTTTCATCATGCACATTTGAGATTTTCATTTCTGGCTCATAAAAGATTTCGTAAACAGGCTCAGGGCTAAAACCCATATCATAAAGTGGCCCTGCTTCAATCGGGACAGAATCATCTGATATGAGCTCTGACGTCAATTCATTACCATCATCAGCAATAAGCCCGTCACCCACATCTGAGCCTAGAGGATCGGGCTCAAGTTGGATCATCAATGGAAACACACAATCCAAAGGCCTCATAGGCAATTCAAGATTCCCAAGCACCAGCCTGTCGAATAATCCAAAATCTACGTACTTCTATTAAAACCCTACCAAGATTTACGCGGCAAGAAATTAAAAAATACTGTATCTGTAGGAATTTTCCATCTTCGAGAGAATGAGGCCGCTAACTGCTAAACAAGTCCTTATTATCAACCAAATCTGCCCCATATTCCTGCGAAGGATTTACAAGCCCTAAGTGTTTCCAAGCTTTTCGTGCGAGCATTCTTCCACGCGGTGTGCGCTGAATGAGCCCTTGCTGTAAAAGATATGGTTCGATCACATCTTCGATTGCATCTCGGCTTTCTGAAAGAGCGGCTGCGATTGTTTCAACACCGACGGGCCCGCCCCCATAATTTTCTGCAATAAGTGTAAGATAGCGCTTATCTGCGCCATCAAGGCCCAGCATATCCACATTGAGACGCGTCAAAGCATTTTCAGCGACCGCCTGCGTGATTTTACCGCCGCCTTCAACAATGGCGAAGTCAACAACACGCCTGAGCAAACGCCCCGCGATTCTCGGCGTACCTCTTGCGCGTTTTGCAATTTCACGCGCTCCCTCAGGATCCGTGGGAATCCCCAGCAACCGCGCCCCACGCGTCACGATTTCATGCAGCTCATCAATTGTATAAAATTGCAAGCGCGTCGGAATACCAAAACGATCTCGCAAAGGCGTCGTCAGCAATCCAAGGCGGGTTGTCGCGCCGACCAGCGTAAAGGGTTGTAATTCGATGCGCACCGTACGCGCAGCTGGCCCTTCACCAATCATCAAATCGAGCTCAAAATCCTCCATCGCGGGATAGAGCACTTCTTCGACTACGGGGTTTAAACGATGAATTTCGTCAATAAAAAGCACATCTCGCGCTTCGAGATTGGTCAAAATCGCTGCCAAATCTCCCGCTTTTGCCAAGACTGGGCCTGATGTCATTTTGAAATTCACGCCCAGCTCACGCGCCATAATTTGTGCGAGTGTGGTTTTCCCTAAACCGGGAGGGCCATGAAAGAGAACATGATCCATCGCCTCTTCTCGACGTCTCGCACTTTCAATAAACACATGCAAATTCGCGCGCGCTTCATGCTGGCCGATGAATTCATCAAGCCCTTGAGGGCGCAAAGCGCGGTCATTATCGCCCGCTTTTGTCTCCCCTCGTAGATTAGGATCTGGAGAATGTGGTGTCTCGATATCGTAAGACATGGTTTAATCTTTCGGCGCTAAGAGCTTGAGAGACAGTTTGATAAGCGATGACATATCAGCCTCTGGATGATCTTGCGCAGATTGCGCCACTGCTTGAACGGCATCGGAGGGTGAATAGCCTAAGTTTTGCAAAGCGGAGAGCGCATCGGCTTGTTCTAAGCCACTCTTGCTTTTCACTTTCTTGGGCTGTTTTTTGGCTGCCTTCGGCGGTGCATTAGCGGATACAACTGCATCATGATCATGCTCATCAACGACAAGCAAATCTTCTGCAGCTTGCAAATCAGCACCTCCCATGGCCATCACCTGCGGCGCTTTATCTTTCAATTCATTGACAACGCGCTGCGCAATTTTGGGCCCAACGCCAGGCGCCGCTTTTACAGCATTCCAATCGCCCAGCGCAATTGCGCGCCCTGTTGCTTCTGGCCCCAAAACGCCCAATATCGCCATCGCCGCTTTTGCGCCAATGCCTTGAACAGATATCAGCAAGCGATACCATTCTTTCTCGAGGAGAGAGGTAAACCCAAATAACTGCATATTATCTTCGCGCACGAGCATATCAGTATATAGAGCCACTGGCGAACCGCTGGCGGGCATACTCATCCGCGTCCGCTCTGATACATATACGATATACCCTACACCGCGCACATCGATCAAAATGTGGTCTGTGCTAATATAATCAACGACACCGGTAATTTTGCCAATCATGCCTTCGCCTTTCGAACCGCTTGCATCAATCTTGCACTGCTTTGCGCGTGATGGCTATGACAAACTGCAATCGCCAATGCATCAACCGCATCCGCACCGGCAAGTTTCACACCCGGCATTTGCAGTTTGATCATATGTTCCACTTGCTCTTTTGCCGCATGGCCCACGCCGACGACTGCTTTCTTAATCGCATTTGGTGCATATTCACCAATTGATAGCCCAGCTTTTGCAGGTGCAAGCAAAGCAATGCCGCG
>CALLMA010000016.1 GCA_938008015.1 uncultured Celeribacter sp. | reverse complement strand
GAAATAAATTCAAAATAGCCTTACTGGGAAACGCTACACAGCACAATTTGGCACTCTCAAAGGAACTCAATCATGCCGATTACCCTACCAGAATCCCTCCCCGCATTCGACGTATTATCGGATGAAGGCGTGATGGTCATGGGAAATGGTCGCGCGGAAAATCAAGACATCCGCCCTTTGCGTATCGGCTTGCTCAATTTGATGCCAAAAAAAATACAAACAGAAATTCAATTTGCTCGCCTTATTGGCGCAACGCCTTTGCAAATCGATTTTCAATTGGTGCGCATTAGCTCCCATTCTGCGAAGAATACGGCAGCCGCACATCTCAATGAATTTTACCGCACCTTTCAAGAAATCAAAGCCAGTGGTGAGAAGTTTGACGGCTTTATTATCACAGGCGCCCCGATTGAGCACCTTCAATTTGATGAGGTGACCTATTGGGAAGAGTTGAAAGAGGTTTTCGAGTGGACACAAACGCATGTGCATTCCACTCTCGGTGTCTGCTGGGGCGCCATGGCGATGGTGAATTATTTCAACAATATCCCCAAGCATCCCCTTTCTGAAAAGGCCTTTGGTTTATTTCGCCATAGTAATCTCGCCCCAAATTCTCCTTATCTTCGCGGTTTTTCCGACGATTGCGTAGTGCCCGTGAGCCGTTGGACTGAAGTGCGCATGGCCGATGTCGCAGCCTGCTCGGAAATCACCCCGCTCTTAGGCTCAGATGAAGTCGGCCCTTGTTTACTCCAAGATCAAACCCGCCGCGCCGTTTATATATTCAATCACCTTGAGTATGATTCAACGACACTTCATGAAGAATATCAACGCGATGTTCATGCCGGTGAGAAAACTCAAAAACCAGTCAATTACTACCCAGAAGATGATCCTAAAAATACCCCCATCAATCGCTGGCGCTCACATGCGCATTTGCTTTATGGGAATTGGGTCAATGAAATTTATCAAACAACACCATTTGATATTGATCAAATCGGGGAGTAGCTTTTAAGCCAAATAGCATTTTCCAATGCAATAGGGGGAGATCACAGTGACATTGCCTTTCAACGGAGCTATCTCCCACTTCTATACTCACCTTGCCCCCTCTGAGATAAAAGAGGCCATCGAGAATGGCTCGAAAAAAGATATTTTATCAGAAGATTATCCTTACAAAAAATGGCTTAAAAAGGCTGATTACGAAGAGCAGATGCAAGGGTTGCAATGTGAACTTGTTAAAATGCTCAAAGATGTTCGCGATACGGGCAAGCGTATCATTGTTGTTTTTGAAGGGCGCGATGCAGCAGGCAAAGGCGGCACAATCAAACGCTTCCATCACAATTTGAACCCTCGATCAGCCCGGATTGTCGCCCTTTCCAAGCCATCTGAGCGTGAGAGAGCGCAATGGTATTTTCAAAGATATATTGAGCATCTGCCTGCAAAAGGTGAAATCACATTTTTTGATCGCAGCTGGTATAATCGCGCCATTGTAGAAAAAGTCTTTGGTTTTTGCAGCGATCCCGAGCGTGAGGCTTTTTTCGAACAATTGCCAAATTTTGAGAATATGTTGATATCTGAGGGGTATCAGCTCTTTAAAATCTGGCTCAATGTTGATCGGGCTGAGCAATTGAAACGCTTCATTGAGCGCGAGAGAAACCCTTTAAAGCAATGGAAATTATCCTCCATTGACGTCGAAGGATTAAAACTGTGGGATGAATATTCGCAAGCGATCCATGAAACCTTACACCGCTCTCATTCTCCGAGCGCCCCATGGACTATTATCCGCTCAGACGATAAATACCGCGCTCGATTAAACTCAATTCGAAGCGTTCTTGAAAAAATCGATTACGCCGACAAAGATTTAAACAACATAGGGCCCGTCGACGAAAATATTGTGGCGTGCCCCAAGACCCTCTCAAAAAGTTAAGTCTCATTAGAGCGAGCATAAGCTCCATAAATCTCTGATAATAGGCGTATAAGACGCCTCAACGCGCCACTATTTTGTTTGGCACGAAGCCACTCTAGCACAGATCAAGCTGGCGCAAGCGGCACAATCGCGAGAATAATCAGCCCCATAGCCGCAACGCTTCCAAAGAACCATAATTTCCAAACAGCCCCCTCATCACGCCACACCCGACGGTATTTATAGCCAGAAAGACACGCGAGTGTAAAAATTATCACGGCTAAAACTGGCGATAATGTAAATGACACCAATTGATCACTCCTTCATCCGATCATGCACATATAGCTATAATCAATTCGAATAAATATAACAAACCTATAACTCAGGCCTATGAAGCTCGCCATAAGGCCACACCCCTTACACATACCATCAAAGTCGTGGATCACGCGCAAATATACCGAAATAACAGGTCGAAAATCATGCCAGGTATATTTAATTTCTAAAAAATTCAAAAAAGACGACGGAAATGCCACCGCCGCCCGTTTGATAATTAGAAAGCGCAAAACATCTGCGCTTGTGAACGGTTTTATAACAAAGGACATAACCATGATTAAAGCAAATACAGTGACATCTATCGCCCTCATCGCTCTCTTAGGCGGTACATTTTCAGCTGCCGCTCATGGCAGCAAGTCAGATAAAGGCATGAAAGGCGGCGTGGAATTTTCTACACTTGATACCGATAATAACGGGCAAATCACAAAGCAAGAATTTGAAGCACATAAACTTGCACACATCACAGCCCTTGATGCTGATGGAAATGGCCAAATCTCAGCGGAAGAGTTGAGCGCCAGCATGAAGAGCCGTTTTGAAGCGCGCTTAGCGGATAAAAACCACAGTGCTGATAAAACAGAAAAGAAACTGGAAAGAATGGAGAAAAAGATCTCCAAGCGCGTTGCGCGCATGCTCAGCAAGCTTGATGCCAATGAAGATGGCGCTTTGAGTATTGAAGAAATGACTGCTAAAAATGAGCGCCATGATCACTTTGCTAAACGCGACACAAACGAAGATGGGATGATTAGCGAAGAAGAGTTCAATGCAAAGGCATCAGGCGATAAGCGCGGCAATAAACGCGGCCATAAATAAAGATATGACTGTATATTGCACCGCTTCAGGTGCAATATACGCTGAGCTCTTTCCAAACTCACCCAATAGTAGACCATTGCGAAAAGATCATTCATAATATGAAGATGGCTGTTGCGCATAAAGCAAATATCGACCTCAGCGAAGAGGGGCATGTTTCAGATGAGGCTTTATTGGTTTTATTTGGCAATGGTGATCGCCATGCGTCAAAGCAACTCATGGACCGTCTAACGCCTCGGTTATTCAATTACTGCGCCAGATTGCTCAACGATCCTGCAGAGGCGGAAGATGTGACCCAAGAAGCCATGTTGAGACTATGGAAAATCGCGCCAAAATGGCGCTCAGGAGAAGCTAAGATTACAACTTGGCTTTTTCATGTCGCCACCAATCTTTGCACAGACCGCTTGCGCAAGAAATCAGGCTCGGGGCTCGATGAAATTGAAGAGCCGGTCGATGATGCACCAAGTCGCGAGGCTGTCTTAATAGGGCAACAAAGAGTAGATGCTTTCAACCGCGCGCTCAACACGCTGCCTGAACGCCAAAAACAAGCCGTTGTTCTTAGGCATATTGAAGGATTATCAAATCCGGAAATTGCGCAAATTTTGGAGCTTTCTATAGAAGCTGTAGAAAGCCTCACATCCCGAGGCAAGCGGAGCTTAAAATCCGCTTTGGCCAATCAAAAGAAAGAGTTGGGATTTACAAATGACTAATTCAAAGAAAAATCTCATGGATGATGACTTGTCACTCGATCAAGATTTAGAAACGCTCTTTTCAGCGGCGCGAGAGAGCGCCTATTCGCCAAGTGATGCCCTGCTCGCGAAAATTCTGGCTGATGCTCAAGAAGAGCAAAAAAATCAAAAGATTGTTCACTTCCCTCAATCGCACCATTCCGCCTCCCTTTGGCAAAAAATCCAATCGGTTATCGAGGATACGCTGGGAGGATGGAAAGCGGCGAGCGCTATCTGCATGGCAGGTTTGTTTGGCGTTACAGTGGGATTGAACGCCGAAACACTCCTTTCCGATTTTGCATTGGGCTATTGGGAAAGTGGCGCTATAGGTAGCGATAATGTAAGTGAATTTGAATTTTCAAGTTTTGACGCCTTATTGGAAGAAAGCTAAGATTATGGATCCCGAAAAGACAGCTCAAAAACCACAAACATCACGTCGCATTAAGTGGATACTTTGCATCTCACTCGCGTTTAATCTAGCCATTGCAGGGCTGATCATTGGCGCCTCTTTTCGCCATGATAAAGATGGTGCACGCTTGCGTGTCCTGAGAGGGCATGACTTTGGTTTTGCGCCATATATTGCCGCCTTTGAGCATGAAGATCGAAAAGAAATTGCACGCGCATATATGAAAGAAAACGGTGGCTTGCGCCATACGCGCAAAGAGATCCGCTTAGAATTTAAAAAGATACTCACCGCCCTCGAAGCGCAAACCTTCTATCCTGAAGGTTTCAAGGCGCTGCTACAAGCTCAACAGTCAAACCTAGCGGAAAGGCAAAAAATTGGCCTTGAGTTGATCTATTATAAAATCGTTCAAATGGATCCCCAAGAGCGCGCACAATTAGCAAAACGTCTTGATGAGCGTTTGAGGCACAAACCCCGCTCCAATCCCTGAGCGAACATTGGCCGGCGTCTTTATTATTAAACAAATCTCCAATTCATGCTTTGATATTGAGGCATATTCCTGCATACATGATCCAAACCTATATATGCAGAGATCCCATGACATCATTGAGCCGCGAAGCCTCCCCCCCCATTCTTGAAGAGCGCAATATGAAACAAGCATTGCGACATGGCTGGCGTTGCAAATGCCCTAATTGCGGGCGAGGCTCATTGTTCAAATCTTACCTGAAAACAAAAGACCATTGCCCGGAGTGCAATGAATCCTTGCACCATCACCGAGCAGATGATGGGCCGGCTTACCTAACCATTCTCATTGTTGGCCATATTTCAATCCCAATGCTGGGCTGGGCATTTGTTGAATTTCGCCCTGAGCCTTGGGTGCTTATTGTTTCATTCTCGATATTTTCAATCGCCTTATCGCTCTTTTTACTACCGCGCTTCAAAGGCATGATTGTTGGATTTCAGTGGGCCAAGCGGATGCATGGCTTTAGTCAAGAAATACCTCAAAGTAACAACGAAAAAGGCGCTCAATAGAGCGCCTTTCAATAACTGACTTACCAGATACTGACGTATCAGGCCAATTAGCCTTTTTTCAGAACGCGGCGCCCTAAAAGCTCAGCGATTTGGACAGCATTTAAAGCCGCACCTTTGCGCAGGTTGTCTGAGACACACCAAAGATTAAGACCATTTTCAATCGTCACATCTTGACGCACGCGTGAGATAAATGTTGCAAATTCGCCCACACATTCAACAGGCGTGACATAGCCGCCATCTTCGCGCTTATCGACAAGCAAAATGCCTGGCGCTGTTCGCAAGATTTCGCGTGCTTCGTCTTCATCAAGAAAATCTTCAAATTCAATATTGATAGATTCAGAATGGCCAACGAAAACAGGCACGCGCACGCATGTTGCTGTCACTTTGATCGACTTATCAACGATTTTTTTCGTCTCTGCGATCATCTTCCATTCTTCTTTTGTGTCACCAGAATCGAGGAAAACATCAATATGTGGGATCACATTGAAAGCGATTTGTTTTGGGTAAACTTTTGGCGCAACTTCTTGACCCGGCACATACATGCCTTTTGTTTGGTTCCAAAGCTCATCAATCGCATCTTTTCCTGAGCCAGAAACAGATTGATAAGTCGACACAACAACGCGCTTGATCTTCGCGCGATCATGAAGCGGCTTAAGCGCCACAACCATTTGAGCTGTTGAGCAATTTGGGTTCGCGATGATATTCTTGTTTGAATACATCTCAATCGCATCAGGGTTCACCTCTGGTACGATAAGAGGGATCTCCGGATCATAGCGATAAAGCGATGAGTTATCGATGACAACACAGCCTGTTGCCGCCGCTTTTGGCGCGTATTTTTTTGTCGCTTCTGATCCGACAGCGAAAAGAGCAATATCCCACCCAGAGAAATCGAAAGTATCAAGATCTTGGGTTTTATACGTCGTTTCACCAAAACTCACCTCGGTTCCGAGTGATCTGCGGGAAGCTAAAACAGCAAGCTCTTTAATAGGAAACTCGCGTTCTGCCAAAATGTTTAACATTTCGCGGCCTACATTTCCTGTAGCACCAACAACAACGACCTTATAGCCCATGATGGGTTCTCCTTTCAGCCAAAAACGACATATGAGCAGTTAAGGGTTTTTGCTAGAATGTAAAGCGAAAAGCACATTTTTAAGGCATAAGTGAGATACGCGGATCACAATCGACGAAACTTTCAACAAACTGACGTTCCGCATCAAAATCATGAGGGACATTTTTCGCCTCCCTCCTGCCCGAAAGAGATTTACTGCCGAAGAAATCAAACCCGTAGAGATCAATCTCCTTGGCCTCTGAACGCGCCAGCAAATCAATAAGCATAATCCCTGTTGTGGGCGGCGCACCTAATATTGCCTTTAGGCGCCCAAAATCGTCTAGAGGATGCAGATAAAACCCATCTGATATCGCCGTTTCATAATCAAGGCGCTTTCGCTTATGGCTCATCCAAAGCTTGCGAGCATTTTCAAATCGCACCTTATCTTGCGCTTTCATCCGAACGGCAACGCCAAGCCAATCCGTTCGCGTCCCATGGCTGCCCCTATGAGGCATAGGTGCGCGATTAATCCGCACGATCAAGTCATGAGCATCAATCTCAGCACCGTAGTTTTTTTCACTTAAAGACCGCGCATTCCCTACCAAAGCAATGCGCTTGCCGCGCATAGTTTCTAAAAGATTAGCTTGCGCAGTTGATAGGCCGAGCAACCGCTTTTCTTGTTTTCGTATCCGCGACCAATAAAATGATATTTTATTCATTCAGCAATCTTCTATAAATTTCATTAAGAGAATGTGCTTCTCTTTCAATTGAAAAATGCGCTTCCACGCGGTCACGGCTTTGTTTTTGATATTCAAGCCATTTATCGATAGTTTGCATATTTCTTTTGCCCTAACTCTCATCAAATATAACCCCACCAAAGAACACCACAAACGTATAAACGCCCATATCCCGTGAATAGAATTGGTTTTACAGAGATTCTATCGAAAGATTGCGTGATCAAAAAGCAATTATCCCCAAAAATGGTATCTTTTTTATAATTTCCCCCTTTACATAACCATGGACTATAAGACATTTATACACGTAACTCGGCGTACTGCCCTGTTTTAAAGATTATACTTTGGAGATTTACATCATGAAAAAAGTAGCTTTCGCTGCCGCTCTCGCTCTTACTGCAACTACTGCTGCTAACGCTGGCGGTTACTCTGCACCAGTAGAAATTGCTGAGCCAATCGTAACAATGATCAAAGAAGAAGCTTCTTCTTCTCTTTCAGGCACACCGCTATACCTTCTTATCGGTGCTGTTACTGTTGCAACAATCGCAGCTGTAAACTAATTTAAAACATAATTTATGTTTTAAAGGCGATCCTTCAGGGGTCGCCTTTTTTATGCGCTTGGACCTCGTAAAGACAGCCACTAAGCGCCAATGCAGTGTGATCTGAGGCTTTCGCCTTATCTTTTCAAGCAAAAAAACAGCATTTAAAATCCAGATTCATTTTTTGCTTTACACAAGCAAGATCAAGCGCCATTTAGGACTTAGGGGACAATATGCCCCAACTGATTATATTTTGGAGATTTAAATCATGAAAAAAGTAGCTTTCGCTGCCGCTCTCGCTCTTACTGCAACTACTGCTGCTAACGCTGGCGGTTACTCTGCACCAGAAGTAGATTCTAGTCCTGTCGTAACAACGATCACCGACAACCCTTCTTCTTCTCTTTCAGGCACACCGCTATACCTTCTTATCGGTGCTGTTACTGTTGCAACAATCGCAGCTGTAAACTAATTCAAAACATAATATATGTTTTAAAGGCGATCCTTTATGGGTCGCCTTTTTTATGCGTCACTCTACCAGAAAGATTGCGGATCAATATCAATCTGCAGCTTTATCCCACTTGGCAGTTTGACAAGGCGCGCCCAATTTTGAATGGCAGCTTGCAATGGCGCTTTGCGCTGGCACATGATCAAAAACCGCACCCGGTGGCGCCCTCTCACGCGAGCAATCGGTGCAGGTGCTGGGCCGAAAATTTGAATGTGATTCTGCCTCAATGGTGCCGTATTTCGCGCCAAGTGATTGGCCACCTGCATCACGTCCTTCAATTCGGGACCAGATAAAATGATACCCGCCATTTTTCCATAAGGCGGCACCCCAGCCGCTTTGCGCTCTT
>CALLMA010000015.1 GCA_938008015.1 uncultured Celeribacter sp. | reverse complement strand
AATAAGCGCTGTAGCGATGATTGTGAGTGATCCACCCTCTTCGATATTACGAGCAGCCCCAAAGAAGCGCTTAGGGCGCTGTAGGGCGTTCGCATCGACACCACCGGTCAACACCTTACCAGAGCTTGGTACAACCGTGTTAAAGGCGCGTCCCAGGCGTGTGATCGAGTCTAAAAGGATCACAACATCGCGTTTATGCTCAACAAGGCGCTTTGCTTTCTCAATCACCATCTCAGAAACGGCAACGTGGCGTGTCGCAGGTTCATCAAATGTTGATGAAACAACTTCGCCTTTCACGTTGCGCTGCATATCCGTGACTTCTTCTGGGCGCTCATCAATGAGAAGCACAATCAAATAGCATTCAGGATGATTGGCTTCGATTGAATGGGCAATATTTTGTAATAAAACAGTTTTACCAGTACGCGGAGGGGCCACGATAAGAGAACGCTGGCCTTTACCGATCGGTGCAACAAGATCAATAATACGCGAAGAACGGTCTTTGATCGTCGGATCTTCGATTTCCATTTTGAGGCGATCATTTGGATAGAGCGGCGTAAGGTTATCAAAGTTGATTTTATGACGCGCTTTTGCAGGATCTTCAAAGTTAATCGAAGTAACTTTTTGAATTGCAAAGTAATTTTCATTTTCTTCAGGCGCTTTAATAACACCATCAACTGTATCACCTGTGCGCAAACCGTGCTGACGGATGACTTCATGTGAAACATAAATATCATCAGGACCTGGAAGATAATTTGCTTCAGGAGAACGAAGAAAGCCAAATCCATCTTGAAGAACTTCTAAAACACCATCGCCAGAAATTTCCCATCCTTCTTCAGCATGCTCGCTAAGAATCTGGAACATCATTTCACCTTTACGCATTGTAGAGGCATTTTCGATGTCTAGCTCTTCTGCCATAGAGAGAAGATCTTTAGGGGTTTTCTTTTTTAAATCAGCAAGATTTAGTGTTTTAGATGTCATATGAGATCCATCATTTCTCAATGAATGAGAATATGTTATTAAATTTTATTGTGATGTTTCATTATCCGGACGGATAAGATTTCGCTCTATCTAGTTATCAATTGAAGTTGAGTCAAATCATTTAGCGATAATTCTTAAAACGGCCTTAAGATAACCATAATTATTATAATTATCATAAGCACGGTTGGAACTTCATTCATAAGCTTAAAATGTTTTCCAGATCTTGAATTTTGATCAATTTCAAACTCTTTTCGCCTGATACCAAGCCATATATGAAACCAAGTCATTGTTATAATGCATAAAAGCTTAATCCATGGCCAAATTGCAGTCCAATCAATTATCCCTGGAGTTGCCGCCATGAGAAGCCCACAAATCCAAGTTACAATCATAGCTGGGTTCATGATGATTTTTAAAAGTTTGCGCTCCATATCCTTAAATAGGGCATTGGTGCTTTCGCCTAAATGGATTGCTTCCGTATGACGAGCGAAGAGCCTTGGTAAATAAAAGATACCAGCCATCCACGAGATAACGGCGATCAAGTGTAAAGATTTAATTACAGGGTAAAGAAATATTAAGAAATCTGTCATAAATTTTAAATAACTCAATAATAAATAAAATATAATAGAAAATTAAGATTTTGATTATGTAGGGAGTCCAAAATCTGTGGATTATTTTTTTATACATAGAGTTATACATCAAAAATATAAATAAATATTGGGTGTGTATATCTAGCGAATAAATCAATATTTCATATTTTTTACAATTATTTATGTCTGTATAAAATTTTGTATAACTTGGTATTTTGAAGTTGATAAATCTTTTGAGATTAAGTTATTCACATCAGAAAAGTTATTCTTACTAAGAGTGTAAAAATGGCTGGTTGTTGGTATATAAAATAGTGAAAATTCATTCACCTGCGTTATTCCAAGAGTAATAAACAATTTATCTTCCCTCTTTACCTTGATTTTCCCACAACTTTATTCACATGTAAAAAATGAAATTGATGCCGTTCTTTTTAAAAAAGAAAATGAAAATTATTTTAGGCCATATTAATGTGGCAAAATGATTTTCCCGTACGATCCGAAAGAAATATAATGAATACTATCGAACATTTCCCTGTAATAACGCCACAAGCGCAGCCGCACCAAACATTTAAGGATGCACATAAAGCCGTTGATTTATTGGAAAAGTTACACCTCCAAGCGACAGATTTTTTAAAAGAGAAGTTCTCAAGTGTTGCTGCGAATGGAAGTTCTAATGAAAGATATAGAGCATTTTATCCTGAAATCCGGATAAAAACGTCTTCTCACGCGAGCATGGATTTGCGCCAATCTTTTGGCCATGTAGCAAAGCCTGGATCTTATTCAACAACGATCACGCGCCCAGATTTATATCGCAATTATCTCGTTCAGCAAATCAACCAAGTTATTCAAAATCATGATGTTTTTGTAGAAATTGGTGCATCTGATACGCCTATGCCGGTGCATTTTGCTGTGGCGAATGATGATGCAATTGTTGTGCCGCAAGATACAAATACAGAGTATTCTTTACGTGATATTTTTGATGTGCCAGACTTGGCGACAATGCATGATGATATTGTCAACGGCGTGGAATATACACATTTAGATGGTTCAAGCCCACTTGCTCCTTTTACGGCTCAAAGAATTGATTATTCTTTAGCAAGATTAACGCATTATACGGCCACTGATCCTGAGCATTTTCAAAATCATATATTGTTTACCAACTATCAGTTTTATGTATCTGAATTTGAAGCTTATGCGCGAAGCCAGCTTGCTGATCCTGAGAGTGGATATGTTAGTTTTGTATCAACAGGTAATGTAGAAATTACTGAGGCAGATGCCGTTTTGGAAGAAACGAAGAAAATGCCACAAATGCCAACATACCATCTTAAAAGAGCAGATGGATCAGGTATTACGCTTGTGAATATTGGTGTGGGCCCGTCCAATGCGAAGACTGCGACAGATCACATAGCCGTTTTACGCCCGCATGCATGGCTTATGGTTGGCCATTGTGCAGGTTTACGTAATTCTCAGCGTCTTGGCGATTTTGTGCTCGCACACGCTTATTTACGCGAAGATAATGTCCTTGATGCTGATTTGCCTGTTTGGGTCCCTATCCCGCCTCTCGCAGAGATACAGACGTCTTTGGAGGATGCGGTCGCTGAGGTGACTGAGTTGAAAGGCTACGAACTCAAGCGCATCATGCGTACGGGGACTGTTGCAACGATTGACAACCGAAATTGGGAATTGCGGGATCAATCCGGCCCTGTTCAAAGGCTTTCACAATCACGCGCGATTGCTCTTGATATGGAAAGTGCGACAATCGCTGCAAATGGTTTTAGATTCCGTGTTCCATATGGGACGTTACTATGCGTTTCTGATAAGCCTCTGCACGGTGAATTAAAGCTACCAGGAATGGCCTCTGATTTTTATACAACTCAGGTTAAAAACCACCTGATGATTGGTATTAGAGCCATGGAGAACCTCAGAAAGCTGCCAATTGAAAGAATTCATAGCAGAAAATTGCGATCTTTTGAAGAAACTGCCTTTTTATAGATTTTCTTTGCAAAAAAAACGTGTAATCTAAAGCTTAATACCACCAAGGAATTGTATGGTATAAAAGAATTTGTTTAAAAAAATCCATATAACCCTAAAAGGGATAATGAGGAGTTAGTTAATGTCTAAACCAATGACCAAAGCCCAGCTAGTTGCTGCTCTTGCCGAAGAACTCGGCTCTGATAAAAAATCAGCTTCAGCTGCACTTGATGCTGTTTCAGCATTGATCACACGCGAAGTTTCTGCGGGTGGCGCTGTAACACTACCTGGCATTGGAAAAATTTCTTGCCGTGAGCGCCCTGAGCGCATGGTTCGCAACCCACAAACTGGCGAGCAAATGAAAAAAGAAGCGGATAAAGTTGTGAAAATGACTATCGCTAAAGCGCTTAAAGATAGCGTAAACGGCTAATAAAAAACAAAAAGGGAGCAAATATTGCCCCCTTTTATATATGAAAAGACCGCTGATCATCTCAGCGGTCTTTTTTATTTCATGTTTAGAAGTTCCAATCTTCATCTTCAGTCGCAACAGCTTTTCCGATCACGTAGGAAGAGCCAGAGCCTGAGAAGAAGTCATGGTTTTCGCTATCAGGGCTTAATGCGGCCAAGATGGCAGGGTTTACATTAGAAACTTCAGGCGGGAATAATGCTTCAAAGCCTAAGTTTTGTAGGGCTTTATTCGCGTTATAATGCAAAAATACTTTCACATCTTCAGTCAGACCAATGCCATCATAAAGCTCTTCAGTGTATTGGTTCTCGATATCATAGAGTTCAAAGAGCAAAGAAAATGCATAGTCTTTATATTCTTGCTGTTTCGCTGCAGGAAGCTTTTCTAAAGCACGCTGGAACTTGTAGCCAATATAATACCCATGAACCGCCTCATCGCGGATAATAAGGCGTATGAGATCGGCTGTATTCGTAAGCTTTGCACGAGAAGACCAATACATTGGCAGATAAAAGCCTGAATAGAATAGAAAGCTTTCAAGAAACACAGAGGCAATTTTGCGCTTAAGCGGATCATTTCCAGGTGCATATGTGTCCAAAATAGCCTTAGCTTTCGCTTGAAGATGCGGGTTTTCTTCGGACCAACGGAATGCTTCATCAATTTCTTTTGTTGAGCAAAGCGTTGAAAATATTGAAGAATAACTACGCGCATGCACGGCTTCCATGAAGGCGATATTCGTTAGAACAGCTTCTTCATGTGGCGTGGTTGCATCAGGCATCAAAGCAGGTGCGCCGACTGTATTTTGGATGGTATCAAGCAGCGTTAGCCCTGTGAAAACGCGAATAGTCAGCTCTTTTTCACTATCTTTGAGCATGGCCCAGCTTTGAATATCATTGCTGAGTGGCACTTTTTCCGGAAGCCAAAAGTTGACCGTCAGGCGGTTCCACACTTCAAGATCTTTTTCATCTTCCAAACGGTTCCAATTGATCGCGCGTGGGATTTGGATATGTGCTGTGTCTTTCATATTCTCAATTCCTTACAGTGTGCATGAAACGCAGCCTTGAACTTCAGTACCTTCTAAAGCTTCTTGGCGTAAACGTATGTAATAGATTGTTTTGATACCTTTTTTCCAAGCATAAATTTGCGCTTTATTGATGTCGCGCGTTGTGGCTTCTGCTGGGAAGAAGAGTGTGAGTGAGAGACCTTGATCGACATGCTCTGTTGCAGCAGCATATGTATCAATCAAAGCTTCTGGGCCAATTTCATAGGCGTCGCGGTAATATTCAAGATTATCATTATCCATATAAGCCGCAGGATAATAAACACGCCCAATTTTGCCTTCCTTACGGATTTCAATCTTGGAAACAATCGGGTGAATCGATGACGTCGAGTTATTTATGTAGGAAATAGAACCAGTTGGCGGAACGGCCTGTAGGTTTCTATTATAAATCCCGTGCTTCATCACTTTCTTTTTCAGCGCCGCCCAATCCTTTTTGCTTGGCAGCTCAACCCCATCAAAGAGAGCAGTCACTGTCTCTGATGTTGGGAGCCATTCTTTTTCGGTGTATTTGTCAAAGAATGTTCCGTTTGCATAATCAGAATCTTCGAAGCCTTTGAAAGCCTCACCGCGCTCCTGAGCGAGCTCACAAGACGTTTTGATCGCATGATAAGCAACAGCGGCAAAATACACGGAAGTGAACTCTACGCCTTCTTCAGAGCCGTAATGCACCTTCTCACGCGCTAAGAAGCCGTGCAGGTTCATTTGCCCTAGACCAATCGCATGGCTTTCATCATTGCCCTTGCGGATCGATGGCACACTATCGATTGCAGACATCTCAGAAACGGCTGTCAAAGAGCGGATCGCCGTGCCCACAGATTTTGCCAAATCTTTGCCGTCCATGGTTTTTGCGATATTGAGTGAGCCAAGGTTACATGAAATATCTGTCCCCATGTCTTCATAGCTCAAATCATCTTTGAATTTTGACGCTGTATTCACCTGCAAAATTTCTGAGCAAAGGTTCGACATATTGATACGACCAGCAACAGGATTGGCGCGGTTCACCGTATCTTCAAACATCACATAAGGATAACCTGATTCAAACTGGATTTCCGCGATCGTTTGGAAGAACTCACGCGCATTCACTTTCTTTTTGCGAATGCGTTTATTTTCAACCATTTCATCGTATTTTTCAGTCACTGAAATCTCTGAAAATGGCACGCCGTAGACTTTCTCAATGTCATGCGGCGAGAAGAGATACATATCTGCGTTTTTCTTTGCGAGTTCAAATGTAATATCAGGGATAACCACGCCGAGAGAAAGCGTTTTAATACGGATTTTTTCATCCGCATTTTCGCGTTTTGTATCTAAAAACTGCATGATGTCAGGGTGATGCGCATTCAGATAAACCGCCCCTGCCCCTTGGCGTGCGCCAAGTTGGTTCGCATATGAGAAACTATCTTCTAGAAGTTTCATCACTGGAATAATGCCAGAAGATTGGTTCTCAATGCCCTTAATCGGAGCACCCTGCTCGCGAATATTGGAAAGAAGCAAGGCAACACCGCCACCGCGCTTAGAAAGCTGCAACGCAGAGTTAATCCCGCGGCCAATGCTTTCCATATTGTCTTCAAGACGCAGCAAGAAGCATGAAATCAATTCACCACGAGATTTTTTACCCGCATTGAGGAATGTTGGCGTTGCAGGCTGAAAACGCCCTGATAAAATCTCCTCCATGAAGGAAATAGCAAGTTTTTCATCGCCACGCGCAAGGGCTAAAGCCGTCATGACAACACGGTCTTCATAACGCTCCAAGAAGCGCTTACCATCGCGTGTTTTCAACGTGTATGAGGTATAATATTTAAACGCGCCTAAGAACGTCGGGAAGCGGAATTTCTTTCCATAAGCCGCAGCCCAAATTTCGCGCTGGAAGTTCTTTGAATATTGATCAAGAACATCAGCTTCATAATAACCTTCTTCAACGAGATAATCGAGTTTTTCATCCAAAGAATGAAAAAACACTGTGTTTTGATTAACGTGTTGTAAAAAATACTGACGCGCCGCCATGCGATCTGCATCAAAGCGAATATGACCATTTTCATCATATAAATTCAGCATCGCGTTCAATGCGTGGTAGTCTGTTGTTCCTAGCAGGCTGTCGTCGAGCATGGGTTGTCCCTCAGTTTGATCAGCCCCGCACGTACGCGGGAGATATCTTCTTGTGTGCCAGCAAGTTCTATACGATCAAGAACAGGCACGTTGCATTTTTGTGCAATTATACGCGCAGCTAAAGCAAAAGTCGCGCCAAAATTGCGGTTTCCCATTCCAATCACCCCTAATAAATTGGAACGATTGATTGGTATGTTTAAAAAGTGGATCACTTTTTTTGGTACTGCGCCCCTGCCCTCACCATCTGCATAAGTTGGTGTAATTAGAACATAGGGTGCATTCATTTCTGGTATGTGATTTTCATGCTCTATTAGTCGAATAGAGGGCATATTTAATGCCCTCACAAATCGCGCTGTATTTTCTGAACGCGATGAATAATAGACGAGGTTTAAATAGTTTTCACCTCGATCACTGTCATTATCATGCAATTTGCGCAATGCGATCAGGGCGGAACCCAGACCAGTGTTCACCACCCACAGTCACAACTGGCGCCTGACGATAACCAAGCTCAGTCACATGAGACATTGCATCAGCGTCTTTTGTTAAATCAATGACAGAATAATCAACACCTTTTGCATCTAATGCGCGAGTTGTTGCTGTGCATTGAACACAAGCAGGCTTAGAATAAACAGTAATTTCAGCAGTTGCTGTTGCTTGAATAGTCATCACTCTGTCCCTAGAGATTTATGGTTGTAGAAAAGGCCAAAACATGGCGTTGAAAAGCTATGAACAATAACAAATCGTAGAGCATTTAGACATTATTAAGACCATCTCTGTCAATCAAAGAAACACAATATATAGGGTGTTTTTTCGGTTGACAGCACTATAGGTAGATAATTTCGCTTAGTCTAAGAATAATCAAATACAAAAAACATATGAGATTTTAGGGACTTATTATCGTAATAGCGCGTAACGTGAAAGGAATATTTTTTTATCAAAAAAATGTTCTGTTACGTGAAAACAACAGCCAAAATATTTTCTGCCTTTTCATATAATGAATGCGGAGAAAAATAAACTAGAGCCATACTTCTGGTTGTTTTTGGTATGTTATATAAAGCGGGTGTTTTGGGTGCCCTTTTTGGCTTAACCCCAGATGATAAAGCGTATTTTGAGTGCCTAGTAATAGTTTTTTCACCTGTTTACCGCGATCTTTATGCTCGCCGTGTGTGCCCCAAGCGCATATGATTTGATCTGCCCAATTAGAAAACTCTAGAATTGTTATATCGTTTTCAGGGCCAATTGGATCCTCAGCCTTACGCATTTTTTTAGGATCCGTATCACGCCATGCAAAAATATTTGTGACACAAAATGATCCAAAACCCAAAGTGCGTGCGCGGCGCTCACATCGCTCCACCGTTGGATCATTTTGGACCTCTGTCGCTGTTGATGGATTGAGCATGATAAACAAAACTTTTTTACCAGCCTCATCCCAAGTACGCGTGAGCGAATATCGATAGCGTTCGCATTGCGAGTAAACAGCAACAGAGGGCGCATCGCCTTTGGTATGTGAGCGTGTGATCAGCATTTAGAGATTGAAAACGCGCGTTGGGTGAAGTGCCCCTGATTTGTAGCGCCCAACAGCAATAGGTTTGCCCTCAAATGAGGCCCAAGCTTCATCACCATATTCAATGCCATCAGCTGGATAAACCATCCCAGGGTTGCCATTATGCAACTTCTGAGCCCCCTCTGGGGTGCACATCATCTCATCAAGATCAGCTAGACCATCTTCAACAGGAAGTAATAATTGGTCGATCTCTTCTGATTTCGCCAAAGATTCTATTTTTTCTATCGAGATGCCGTCAGCAGCTGCCCATGGCCCAGACCACTCTCTTCTAAGCCAGCTCACATGTGCAAAGCATCCAAGGGCTTCTCCAAGGTCGCGTGCAATAGAGCGCACATAGCCGCCTTTTCCGCAGGTCATTTCTAAAATGATATGGTCTTCATCGCGGCGTTCAATAAGATGCAGATCTTCAACATAAAGCGGACGCGCTTCGATTTCAAATTCCTCGTCTTTGCGCGCAAGTTTATAGGCACGCTGGCCGTCAATTTTGACCGCTGAGAATTTGGGAGGAATTTGCATGATGTCGCCTGTGAGATATTTTAACTCTGCTAAAATATCTTCATCTGCTGGGCGAGCGTCACTTTGCGCTATGATTTCGCCATCCGCATCATCTGTATTCGTGGATTGGCCTAAACGCACCTCAAAACGGTAGCATTTCATTGCATCCGTAATATAAGGGACGGTCTTGGTAGCCTCACCTAGAGCAATAGCTAAAACGCCCGTTGCATCAGGATCTAAAGTCCCTGCATGCCCAGCTTTTTGAGCGTTAAACGCCCATTTTACTTTATTAACGACAGCCGTTGAGGTGAAGCCTGCTGGTTTATCGACAATAATCCAGCCATTGACTGCGCGGCCCTTCTTGCGGCGCGCCATTATTGATCACTTTCTTCGTCATCAGCCTTTTGGATATCCCGCTGGACGCGCTCATCGGCAAACATCTTGCGTGTTGCATCCATGCGGTCAAAAGTATCATCAAGCTCGAAACGAATTTCTGGCGTATGTTTGATTTGTAATACTTTGCCGATCAGAAAACGAATTTCGTTTCTGTTGCGTCTAAGAGCCAAAAGCGCTTCATCAGCTTCTTTGCCACCTAGGGGCAAAACAAATGCTGTCGCAATGCGAAGATCTGATGTCACACGGACTTCGCCGACTGTGATGGAAAGGGATGTAAGATTGTGATCGTGGATTTCTCCACGTGATAAAATCTCAGATAAACGCCGACGAATTGCTTCGCCGATGCGTAAAGTGCGGTGCGAACCACCAGGTCCGCCGGAATGTGAATGTCTAGCCATAAGAGCCAAATATATTTCTTCTGACAATCTTTCAAGCAGGGCTTTGCTAAATGATGAATCTGAATGTAAGAAGAATGAGAATTAAACTCGAAAAAATTAGGATATATTCATGTCTAATCTTCCTGGTATCGTCATAACGGGCGCTTCTGGCCGTATGGGGCAAATGCTGATCAATACTATTAATGCATCAGAAAAATGCCGCCTTGTTGGAGCAATTGAGCGCGAGGGGCATGAATGGGTTGGAAAAGATATAGGGCTTTGCATGGGCGGCACGGAGCAGGGCGTGACTGTGAGTGATGATATTGTCGAAACATTTGCAAAAGCAGATGCCGTGATTGATTTCACAGCACCCGCCGCGACTTTGAAATTCGCCGCTATAGCCGCTCAGGCGCGCATCACGCATGTTATAGGCACAACAGGCATGACTGAGGAGGATCTTGCCAAAATTGCTGCTGCTGGGCGCCATGCCACGATCATTCGTGCTGGGAATATGTCTCTTGGTGTAAATCTATTGACCAAAATTACTAAGATGGTCGCTCAGGCGCTCGATGATGATTATGATATCGAAGTTATTGAGTATCACCACAATAAAAAGGTGGATGCGCCTTCAGGGACGGCTCTTATGCTCGGAGAGGCAGCTGCTGAGGGCAGGGGCGTTGATCACGATGAAAAGCGTGATGCAGGCCGTGATGGGATCACAGGCGCGCGCAAAAAGGGCGATATTGGCTATGCTGCGATCCGTGGTGGCGATATTAT
>CALLMA010000014.1 GCA_938008015.1 uncultured Celeribacter sp. | reverse complement strand
CGACGACTACTATTACTATTACGCAGCAGCGGCAGCCAAGGAGGATCCAGGGGAAGAAGGAGAGGAAGCAGAGAGTGATGGACTGGACGATGAAGAAGCATTGCTGCTGAGACCTGCTGAGGCTGAGGCAGCAGACCAACTGTTTGTAGGAAATCCCGGAGGTGAGAGAACGCGACCGAGCGAAAGCTGAAAGTTAGCGCATCTAAACCATCCTCTTCTGAAAAGAGGTCAAACACTGTATTTGACACTGTTTTAATACGATCAACATCATAACCAGCGAAAACTGGCAGATGGTTTACAATATTCTCAATAGTGATCAATTCTGCCGTCCCAATATCGGCATCCGACATTGATTGAGCGATCATAATCGCAACAAGGCAATCTTGTGGTGTTAAAGAATGGGCTACATCAATCATTTTTTTTCCAGTTTTAAAGCTACGATAGAGAAGATATTATTGACCTATGGGATATGGATCAATAGGTAGCTTCTTTGCTGGGTGCTTAACCCCATTTAATGAATAAAGGATGTCGAAAATGACTGATCTACGCGATGCTGGTATGCGCTCTAAAGCCTGGCCTTTTGATGAGGCCCGTAAAATCCTCAAGCGTTATGAGCAGTCTAAAGATAAAAAGGGCTATGTTTTATTTGAAACAGGCTATGGCCCTTCTGGTTTGCCACACGTTGGTACGTTCGGCGAAGTTCTGCGTACAACTATGGTGCGGAAAGCATTTGAAATGATTTCAGACGTTCCGACGCGCTTGATTTGCTTTTCAGACGACATGGATGGCATGCGCAAAGTTCCAAGCAACATTCCAAACCCTGAGAAATTACAAGAATACGAGCAAAAGCCGCTGTGCGATGTGCCTGATCCTTTTGGCACGCATGCAAGCTTTGGCGATCATAATAACGCCATGTTGCAGCGCTTCTTAGATACATTTGGCTTTGAGTATGAATTCTATTCAGCCGCTGATCACTATAAAAACGGCAAGTTTGATGAGATTTTGAAGCGTGCCGTTGAGCGCTATGATGCTGTTATGGGTGTGATGCTCAAATCTTTGCGCGAAGAGCGCGCGGCAAGCTATTCTATTTTCCTGCCTATTCATCCTGAAACAGGCCGTGTGCTTTATGTGCCAATGAAAGAGGTCAATAAAGAGAATTATACCATCACATTTGATGATGAAGATGGTAAGGAATGGACGCTCCCTGTCACGGGCGGCAATGTGAAGCTTCAATGGAAGCCAGATTTTGGTGCACGTTGGGCTGCACTTGGCGTTGATTTTGAGATGTTCGGCAAAGACCATTCAACAAATGCTGCAATCTATGGCGCGATTTGTAATATTTTAGGTGGCAAAAAGCCGCAAAACTTTACGTATGAGCTCTTCTTAGATTCACAAGGTGAAAAAATCTCGAAAACAAAAGGGAACGGCATCTCCATAGATGAATGGCTCACATATGCCTCCACGGAAAGCTTATCTTATTTCATGTATCAAAAGCCAAAGACGGCGAAGCGGATGCATTTCGATATTATCCCGCGCATGATGGATGAATATCACCAGCAGCTGCGCGCCTATCCAACGCAAGATATTGATAAGCAGCTCAATAATCCTGTTTTCCACATACATGGTGAAAATGTTCCTGCATCCGATATGGTTGTGCCATTTACGATGCTCTTGAACCTGGTTGCCGTTGCAAGCGCAGACTCCAAAGATAAGCTTTGGCCTTATATTCAAAGATATGCACCAACGGCTTCTCCTGAAACAAATCCGCAAATGGATGCGGCAGCAGGCTATGCGGTTTCCTATTACAATGATTTCATCAAACCTCATAAAACCTACCGCGCCCCAACAGATAAAGAGCGCGCCGCCATGGAAGACCTCAAAGCGGCCTTCGGCTCTGCTGAGATCGCATTAGAGATGATTGCCAAGAAAAACGCAGCTATGGGCAATGATGATCCGCTTCCTGAAGCAGATCTTCACGATGGTGATTTCTTGCAATCCATCGTCTTTGCTGTTGGTAAAAATCATGAATTTGATAATTTGCGCGATTGGTTCAAAGCGCTTTATGAAGTCCTCCTAGGTCAATCAGAAGGCCCACGCTTTGGCTCTTTCGCGGCCCTTTATGGCACGGATAAAACAATCAAATTGCTCGAAGAGGGCCTCAATGGCGCTTTAAAATAAGTGGCGAAAACCTAGCCACAATTCGCCTCATTTGGTTGATTTAGAAATATTTTAGAACGGCGCCATCATTTAGCATGGCGCCATCTCTTATATTTAGAGTCTTGCATATTTCAGACACTACCAGCCTTTTCGATGACCAGCGCACGCACTTCCCCGTCTGGATGCGCCACATGCTCATCACCATTCTCTGCATGAAAGATATCGCCTGGGAACAAACGTAGAATTTCTTCTTTGCCATTTTGGCGTACATGCATATCGACTTCACCATCAAGAACAACAAACACCTCTGGACCATCGTTTATATGCCATTTGTATGCTTTGTCAGTCCAATGTAACCGTATCGTTGCCTCTGAAATGCGCTCAATATCTAGGGCATCCCACGCATTTTGCCCTGTAAAATCTTTTGCCGTAATCTTTTGCATTCTTTTGTCTCCATTTGATTGCTACATTTGCCAGTGAGTTTTAAACTTATTAAATGCCACAAAATGCGTTGTATACTTGCGGATCGACGTGAATGGCTTGCGTTTCGGGGGAAATTGATTTGGATGATAAAGATAGACGAATTCTGGCAATTCTTGATGATAATGCTAGAACAAGCGCAACTGAAATTGGGCGCCGTATTGGCTTATCGCGAACTGCTATTCAAGATCGCCTGTCAAAGCTAGAGGCAGACGGTGTTATCAAAGGCTACCGCGTAGAAATAGCACAGACAAAAGATGAATTAATCCGAGCCGTTCTATTTGTGAAAATTGCGGTCCGCCCTTGTAACCGCGCGCTAGAGTGGATGGCCTCACTTGAGGGCGTGCAAGAAGTGATTTCTTTGTCTGGTGAAATTGATTGCCTCATCAAATGCACAGCGCCAGATGTCGCCTCCCTCACAGCACTTAATGATCAAATCGGTTCAAGCCATCTTATCTCAAGCTCAACTTCAAATCTTGTCTTGAGTGTTGCGAGATAGAAATAGTATTTTTGCTTCTGGCATTTATTTTATACGAACCAAACCACGCGGATACTCAAAAGCTGCTGTATCATGGCCTCAACACATCTAGGTGATTATTTTCTTGATCGCTGAGGCGCATTTTTATACATCTGTTTTTACCTCGGGGAGCCATTTGGCTGAGATTGCGTAAGCGGACCCGTTGAACCTGAACCGGTTAACACCGGCGGAGGGAAGGTAAGAGACGCGCTCTTTCCCAACTTCCGTTCGGCTATAGTGAGGAAAGAAAATGAAACTCTCTTTTACATCTATGGCGGGACTGTTGTTTGCGGCATTGTCATCCAATGCTCAAGCAGACCCGCTTACAGTTTATGCGCCTGATTACTTTGCTTCCGAATGGGGCCCTGGCCCTGCGATTAAGGCTGCGTTCGAGGCAAAATGCGATTGCGATTTAAATTTTGTCACAGGTGATGTGCTGCCAAGGCTTTTGCTTGAAGGAAAGCGCACAAAAGCCGATGTTGTTATAGGCTTGAATACGGACGTTACGCATCGCGCCAGAGAAACGGGTATTTTTGCAAATCACGGGCTCAACACAGATAATTTGACGATGCCTATTGAATGGAATGATCCCGATTTCATCCCTTTTAATTGGAGTTATTTTGCCTTCATCTATGACAATCAGAAAATCAAAAATGTACCTCAAAACTTTGAGGATCTGATCGCAATGGATGATATTAAAATCGTCATACAAGATCCCCGCTCTTCTGTAACGGGCTTAGGGCTCTTATTGTGGATCAAATCCATTTATGGAGACGGTGCCGAGCAAGTTTGGCAGCGCCTTAGCCCTAAGATTTTAACGGTCACACAGGGATGGACTGAAAGCTACGGGATGTTCACCGATGGTGAGGCCGATATGGTGCTCTCTTTCACAACCTCCCCCGCCTATCACCTCATTGCAGAAGATGATGATACAAAATCTGCTGCGATTTTTGATGAAGGTCATTATTTCATGGCAGAACTTGCCGGAAAAGTTGCATCAACGGATCAGCCTGAATTGGCAAGTGCATTCATGGAATTCGTTCTTTCTGAAGAGTTTCAATCGCTTATACCTGAAGGAAATTGGAGTTATCCTGCTAAGTTGGAGGCTCAGAAACTGCCTGAAAAATTCAATCTATTAGGCACGCCGCAAAAAACTTTGCTTTACTCACCAGAAGAAGTTCAGCAAATCCGCAAAGAGGCTGTGAGTGAGTGGCTCAGCGCCCTTTCACAATAATGCGGCGATATAGTTTCAAACATAGCTCAATATTGGGCGCAGCCGCTGCTGCGCTCATTCTTTTTATGACAATTGGCACCCTAGGTGCTGTTATATATCGTGCAGATGGGCTTACGGGCATCAGCGCGCAAGATTGGCACGTCATTCGCTTTACGCTAACTCAAGCGTTCCTGTCAGCACTGTGTAGCATTTTATTTGCTATTCCATTAGCACGCGCTCTTGCGAGACGGGCTTTCTTTGGAAGATCTCTTTTGATTTCTTTGCTTGGCGCTCCTTTTATTTTGCCCGTTATCGTTGCTGTTTTGGGCATAATAGGCGTCTTTGGGAACAATGGGATTATTGCCAAAAGCCTCAATATCCCAACTTCAATTTTTGGATTTCACGGCATAATAGTTGCGCATGTTTTCTTTAACCTTCCCCTCGCAACCCGCCTGATTTTACAAGGGTGGCAGGCTATTCCCAGCGAAAGCTTCCGCCTTGCGGCTTCCCTAAATGCCGATTGTCGCAAAGTTCTAGAGCGCCCCATGCTCAGGGCCGTCTTGCCGAATGCGTTTCTTGTCATATTTTTGATTTGTCTAAGCTCTTTTGCCATCGCGCTCACTTTGGGGGGCGGGCCCAAATCGACAACCATTGAACTGTCTATATATCAAGCCTTTCGGTTTGATTTTGATCTTTCAAAAGCCTCTCTTCTTGGCATTATCCAGGTCATCATCTGCGCGATGACTGTCTTGGTTTTGCTAAAAATCACAAAGCCGCAAGAGCCAACCACTGGATTGGATCGGCCTGTTGAAATGTGGGAAAAACCACATCCTGTTTTAGATGTCTTATGGATTGTCAGCGCATTTATATTCTTAGCCGCCCCTATAGCTGTCATAATTTCTGATGGCATACCTCAAATTCTAAATCTTCATTCTAGCTTATGGCCCGCCGCCATTCGATCCATTTGGATAGCGCTTTTATCAGCGTTTATGTCTCTCTTCTTATCTTTGTGTTTAGCAACTTGGATTGTTTCCCTAAAAACGAAAGGAAAATGGATCGAATTCATTGGCGCCTTGCCCCTTGCAACATCGCAATTGGTAATCGGAACAGGGTTATTCATCATCATCTTTCCGTTTATAGCCCCCTATGAGCTCGCATTGCCAATAACAGCAACTGTCAATGCCATCGCCACAATCCCCTTTTGTCTGCGCTCTCTTGTGCCAGCCATTCGAGACGCCGAAGAGACCTTTGGCAAGCTTTCGGATCAATTGGGTTTAAGTGGTTATGCGCGCTATAAGATCCTGATTGCGCCAAGAATAAAGCGGCCAATGGGCTTTTGCATCGGGCTTTCGACAGCCTTAAGCATGGGGGATCTCGGTGTCATTGCGCTTTTTGCGCAACCTGGGGGTGGCACGCTGCCTATGGCTGTTTATTCTCTAATGAGTGCGTATAAAATGGAAGAGGCCGCCAGCGGCGCTCTACTGCTCATTCTTCTTTCTTTCGTATTATTTTGGATTTTTGATCAATGGGGTCGCAAAAATGCTCATTCTTGATAAACTAGAGGTTCAGCACGGCAATTATCGCCTTACTGCAGATCTTACCCTGAAGAAAAATGCCGTTTGCGCTATAATTGGGCCTTCGGGCGCGGGCAAATCCACCTTACTCTCCGCCATCTCTGGCTTTATTAAGCCGACATCAGGCCGTATTAGTCATGATGATCATGATATTACACATCTTGCGCCCTCAAAGCGGCCCGTTTCTATTCTTTTTCAGGATAATAATCTTTTTCCACATCTCACGATTGAGCAAAATATTGGCCTCGCGCTCTGTGCAAAACTCAAACTCAAAGGCAAAGATAAACAAAGAATATCTGATATGTTAAATCTTGTTGGCCTGTCAGGATTTGAAAACAGAAAGCCTGCCCAATTATCTGGCGGACAACAAAGCCGTGCGGCAATAGCACGCATCCTATTGCAAGATAGGCCTCTTGTTTTACTTGATGAGCCTTTTGGTGCCCTAGGCCCTGCCCTCAAAGACGAGATGCTTGATCTATGTGTAGATATGTTCAGAAAAACGCAGAAAACGGTTATAATGGTCACACATGATCCCATTGATGCAAAGCGCATCTCGGATTGCGTTATTGGGATTAAGGATGGGAAAACTTCAGATGTTTTGCCCACTGGCGCTTTCTTTAAAGAACCGCCAATGGGCTTATCGCGTTATTTAGGCTCTTAGAGCCTGTTTAAACTTTAATGGCCAGCGCCCAGAACACCTGTTCGAACACCGTAATCTGTTGCAACCTGATATGTCGGATCATCTTCACTATCGACAATCAAATGGCCTGCTTTTGTAAGTAAGCTGTGGCAATCTTGAGAAAGGTGTCGAAGCTGGATCGCTTTGCCTGCTGCGATATATTTGCCCGCCAATGTTTCAATCGCATTGAGAGCAGATTGATCCGCAACGCGGCTATCAGCAAAATCAATGATCACTTTTTCAGGATCACCCGCAATATCAAAGAGTTCTAGGAAGCCTTCAGCTGAACCAAAGAACAGCGGCCCACGGACTTCATAAACCTTCGCGCCATTGTCTTCTGAAGTGCGTGCACGAATGCGTGTCGCGTTTTGCCAAGCATAAGCAAGAGCGGATACGATCACACCCACAATCACGGCAACAGCTAAGTCTTCAAGCACTGTGACAACAGTTACGAGAACAATCACGAAAGCATCTGTACGCGGCACTTTGCGCATTACGTTGAAAGAGTTCCAAGCAAATGTGCCGATGACAACCATAAACATAACGCCAACCAAAGCCGCGAGTGGAATTTGTTCGATCAGAGGCGATGCAACAACGATGAATAAAAGCAAGAATATCGCCGCGGCAATCCCTGCAATGCGCGTACGGCCGCCTGATTTCACGTTGATCATCGATTGACCAATCATCGCACAGCCGCCCATACCGCTAAAGAAACCAGTGATCACATTGGCCGCGCCTTGCGCGAGGCATTCTTGTGACACACCGCCACGTTCGCCTTTGATCTCACCCACAAGGTTGAGTGTCAGAAGGCTTTCGATCAAACCAATAGCTGCCAAAATAAGCGCGTATGGGAAGATGATTTCCATAACATGCATAAATTGCCCAAAGGATGAGAACATATCTACCGCTGGGATATGGAAGGTTGGCAAGCCGCCTTTAATTGTCGCCAAATCACCAACGCGCGGAACTGGAATTTGAAACGCAATGACCACAACAGCCGTGATTAAAATGCCTGCAAGCGGTGCTGGGATAATATTCGTTACTTTTGGTAAGAAGTGAATAACCGCCATTGTTAGAGCGACAAGACCCAGCATGAGATAGAGGGTCGTACCAGACATATAGCTTTCACTGCCCGGATCTTTAAATTGCGTGAGCTGGGCTAAGAAAATAACAATCGCAAGACCATTCACAAACCCGAGCATAACAGGGTGAGGCACAAGGCGGATGAATTTTCCAAGCTTAAATATGCCTGCAAGAATTTGTAAAATACCCATTAAAACAACAGTCGCAAAGAGATATTCAACCCCATGCTCAGCAACAAGGGCGACCATAACTACAGCCAAAGCTCCTGTTGCGCCAGAAATCATCCCTGGGCGCCCGCCTAAAACAGCCGTTATAAGGCCCACTAAAAAAGCCGCATAAAGGCCGACAAGAGGATGAACCCCAGCAACAAAGGCAAAGGCAACAGCCTCAGGCACAAGGGCCAAAGCAACGGTAAGACCAGCTAAAACGTCCGTTTTAAATTGCTTCGGGGTGAGTGGATAGGATTTAGACGAACTTATAGAAAAGTTCTTAGCAAATGTTGCGAGTGCGGACTGGATCACGAGTACCGTTCCTTACATAATGATTTTCAATTGAGAGAGGCTTTAATTACTCAAGCTTTTGCGCTCCTATAGCCTTTTTTGCCCATTCGGGAAAGAGGCCATGTGATTTAGTTGTGAAGATCATACAGATTGATACTCACGCATATTATCTATACTAAGCTCTATAAATTAATGACCCTAGAGTTTGCGCAAAAATGAACACAAAGGCATATTGTTCAATATAAGGCAAATTTGTACTGACCAAAGGAAATCAAGTGCCTGAAAAATCAACTTTTTCCACACCAATTCCTACCCAATGGGTTGGGCCAATTCTCTTCAAGGGCGACATTGTGCAAGGGGAAATCTCTGTTCCCATGACCACATATGAAACACCGCTTTGGCCTTCAACAGCGCGTGGTGCTGGTGTTTCACGGCATTCAGGCGGCATTCAAGTGACGATGGTTGATGAGCGCATGAGCCGCTCAATTGCAATTCGGGCAAATTCTGGCGCAGAAGCTTATGCCGCTTGGCAGCGTATAAATGCTCAATATGAAACAGTAGAAAGCCTTATAAAAGGCACGAGTCGTTTTGCGCGCTTAGTGGGATTAAATCGTCAGATTGCCGGCAATCTCCTCTTCATTCGCATTGAATGTACGACGGGCGATGCATCAGGCCATAATATGGTTACAAAAGCCGCTGAAGCTGTTTTAGAATGGATTCTAACAGATCAGCCCCACCTGACATATTCATCAATTTCTGGCAATTTATGCACAGATAAGAAAGCCTCCGCCGTCAATGGTATTTTAGGGCGCGGCAAATATATGATTGCAGAGCTGGAAATCCCAAAGAAGATTTTGACACGTGTTTTGCGAACCGATGCAGATAAAATGGTGTTGCTGAACCACGAAAAAAATTATGTCGGTGGGAATTTAGCGGGCTCACTTCGAAGTGCAAACGCGCATTTTGCCAATATGCTTTTAGCTTTTTATCTTGCAACAGGCCAAGATGCGGCAAATATTATCGAAGGGTCTCAGGGCCAAGTTCAATGTGAAAAACGCGGTGAGAACCTCTATTTCTCCTGCACGTTGCCAAATCTCATTATGGGATCTGTTGGCGCTGGAAAGGGCAACTCTGTTGTCGAAAATCATCTCGCGCAAATGGGATGCAAAGAGGACAGAAATCCAGGCGATAATGCGCGTCGTTTAGCGGCGATTTGCGCTGGTGTCGTTCTTTGTGGTGAGCTTTCGCTGATGGCCGCGCAAACGAACCCTGGTGAGCTTGTGCGTACACATATGGAATTAGAGCGGTGAGCGAAATTTTTCCAGACAGAACGGTAGCTGGGCGCAAATTGGATCATTTGCGCGCTGTCTTATCAGATCCTAAGGTTGAGCGCGGCGGAAGTGGCTTTGATACAATCAAACTCACCCATCGCGCCCTCCCAGAACTCGACTTTGATGAAATTGATACATCCACAAGATTTCTGGGTAAGCCTTTAAGCCTGCCTCTTTTAATTTCCTCTATGACAGGAGGCGACGGCGAAGAAATAAAGCGCATCAATCAAAATCTCGCCATTGCAGCCGAAGAACTTGGCATTGCGATGGCTGTTGGCTCGCAGCGTGTGATGTTCACAAATGAGAAAGCGCGTGAAAGCTTCGATCTAAGGCCTTATGCGCCAAGCATCCCTCTTCTTGCTAATATTGGCGCGGTTCAATTGAATTATGGGATCACAGCGCAAACCTGCCAAGAAGCGGTTGATATTTTGCAAGCTGATGGCTTGTATTTGCATCTAAACCCTCTTCAAGAAGCCGTTCAGCCCGAAGGCGATCGAAATTTTTCAAAACTGCTTGATCAAATCAAAGCCATTAATAGCGCATTAAATGTCCCAGTTTTACTCAAAGAAGTTGGTTCGGGCTTATCGAAACAAGATGTTATCAATGGCCTTGATGCAGGCATTCGTCATTTCGATATCGCTGGCCGCGGGGGCACATCTTGGAGTCGCATTGAGTATCATCGCCGCCACGAAGAAGATGATGATTTAGGTCTTATTTTCCAGGATTGGGGTCTAACCACAGTCGAAAGCTTGATCGAAGCGCATGAGGCGATCGTAAGCAAAGAGACGCCTGCGCATTTGATTGCGAGCGGCGGCATTAGGAACGGAATTGATATGGCAAAAAGCATCATTTTAGGGGCTGACATCTGCGGTGTTGCCGCCCCTTTCCTATCTGCGGCGCAAGAGAGCAGTGATGCGGTCATAAAAAAAATACATAAATTTCACAGAGAATTTAGAACTGCTATGTTTCTTTTAGGCTGCAATGATATTAAGTCTCTTAAGGGCAATACAGCATTCATTCGCTAAAAGTTGAGGCAAAATGACAAGAACAGGCATAGAGGCACTTAGTTTTTACACGCCTCATCGTTATATCAGTTTGAAAACGCTCGCAGAGCATCATGGCATTGATCCTGCAAAGTTTTCAAATGGCATTGGGCAAGATATGATCGCACTTCCCGGTCATGACGAAGATATTGTGACTATGGCAGCGGAAGCCGCGCGGCCCATTATTGAGAAATATGGGCGCGATGATATTGATACAGTTATGCTGGCCACTGAAACTGGGATTGATCAATCCAAAGCTGCCTCCATTTATGTACATCAACTTTTAAATCTGCAATCAAATTGCCGCTGCGTTGAGTTAAAACAAGCCTGCTACAGCGCGACGCCTGCTTTGCAAATGGCTTGTAGCTATGTTGCCCGCAAGCCAAATAAGAAAGTTCTTGTTATTGCAAGCGACGTTGCGCGCTATGATTTGGATAGCTCAGGCGAGGCCACACAAGGGGCTGGCGCGGTTGCTATGCTTGTGAGCAGTCAACCAAAGACCTTGGAAATTGGGACAACATCAGGCGTCTTCTCTGAAGATATCATGGATTTTTGGCGCCCCAACGACAGAAGAACACCGCTTTTCGACGGTAAATTCTCAGCGCTTCGCTATTTGAATGCCTTGGTCGAAGCGTGGAAAGATTATCAAGTTAATGGTGGAAAATCATACGATGAATTTTCCCATTTTTGTTATCACTTGCCGTTCTCTCGCATGGGAGACAAAGCAAACCGCCATCTTGCGAAGAATGCTGGCCATGCGCTGAACAAAGAAACTGCTGAAAATGGTTTGCTGTATAACCGCATTATTGGCAACAGCTATACTGCCTCGCTTTATATCGCCCTCATCTCAACTTTAGACAATGCTAAGGATGATCTGACTGGCAAATCCATTGGCTTATTTTCTTACGGATCTGGGGCCTCAGCTGAATTTTTTGATGCAACTGTATCAAAAAATTATCAAGAACATCTATTTATAAACCGCCACAAAGATATCTTGAATGAACGCACCGCGGTTAATTACGAAGAATATAAAGAGCTTTGGAATGCGCCTAAAGTAAATCCAGAGGGTGAAACCATATTCTCAGACGAGGCACGCGGTCGTTATAGGCTCGCTAAAATTGATGACAATAAACGTATCTACATCGACAAACAGGCACAATAGAGACGCATATACAGCTCATTCTCCTGGTAAGATTATCTTATCGGGAGAGCATTCTGTCCTCTATGGATGCCCCGCTTTGGCTATGGCTGTTGCACAATACACTGAAGTCTCTTTCACACCGCAATCTCCCGGCGAAAGCATAAAAACTGCTTTTGAGAACCTCTCTTCCGGTGAGATTTATCCCCTAAAGCTCCTTGGAAATCTCAAAAAGACTTTAGATGATCGCTTTGATATGTTCAAAAAGGGCGATCTTGAGGTTCATAAAATTTTATCACGCCCTGATGATTTGGCTGTTTACACTCTCGCCTCGCTATTAATCGAGGGTCAAAAAGCGAATACATCTTCCTTACCTGGGCTTGGGGGCTATAAAAATCTTCCTTATCCTGGGAAGCTTTCGTCGAAATCAGATATCAAAATTGGATCAGGCTTTGGCTCCTCTGCAGCTGTCGTTGCCGCGACAACAATTTTGTTTGAACATTTATTAAACAGGCATAAGTCTCTTGAAGAGAGATATGAGCGTGTTCGTTTTTGTGAGAGACTAAAGCACGGTAAATCAGGGCCTATTGATGCGGCGACTGTGGTTCATGGCGGCCTCATTAAATGCGATGAACATGGGCCACGATCCCTACAATATGCGCAAAACTGTAGCCTGAGTGACACTCATTATTGGTATTGGGCATTGCTTGGCGTGCCTGAAAGCTCAACGGGAGAATGCGTTGAACATGTGCGGCGTCACCATGGCAAAGATGCAGGTCTTTGGGATGGCTTCATGCAATGCACAAATGCGTTTACAGAGGCCATTTCATCAGGATTAGACCCTAAAAAAGCAATTGAAGAAAACTCACATCTCTTGTCGCATATCGGAGTTGTCCCGCAATCTGCTCAAGATTTTTTTACCCACATAAAGAAATTTGGTGGCGTTGGAAAAATTTGTGGTGCTGGGACGATTGCAGGAGAAGGCGCTGGGGCGGTGCTGATTTATAACGAGGATCCAGACGCAATGAGAGCTTCAATGCAAGACTACCCAAATATAAGATGGGATTCTCTTAAAATGGCAAATTCTGGAGCGTCTATTGGATTTGCACCAAAGGCTTCATTATGAAAAACGCAGAAAATAGCATCCATACGAGCGCCCCTGGATCCGTGATGATCACGGGTGAGCATGCTGTTGTTTATGGTCATAAATCAATTGTTGCCGCGATTGAGCAAAGAATACATGTTTATTTATCTCCCAGACAGGATGATAAGATATTCATTTCCTCTGAAATCGCGGATGATTATGTGTCTAATATTGCTGATTTAGAGCATAATGATTCATATAGATTTGTTCTTGCGGCCATTCAGATTTATAAAAATCATCTCACAAACGGCTTTCATTTATCTATCCATTCAGACATCAATCCAAACCTTGGTCTTGGGTCTTCTGCGGCTGTTACCATTGCTTGTTTAGGCGCCTTATCAACGATCACAAATAAGCCATTTACGGATATTCATCAAAACGCACTGTCTATAATACAAAAGATACAAGGGCGTGGAAGTGGTGCTGATCTTGCTGCGAGCTATATGGGAGGAATGATTTCATATGAAAATCATCCCAATATCAAATTTTATCCACTGCCCCTGCCGCCGCAGCTCTCACTCAGATATGTTGGGTATAAAACGCCCACCTCAGAAGTTTTAAAAATCATAGCCGATGCCATGGTCGGAAATGAAAATTACTACGATGATTTATACGCAAAAATGGGTGATGTTTCACGTAAAACAATTCAATCTTCTAAAGAAATGGATTGGGAACACTTTGGTGAACACCTAAATACATATCAAAGCCTCATGGAAAAACTGGGCGTGAGTGACAATACGATTGATAAAATCATATCTTCGACACGATCAAATCCTAAGGTTTTAGGCACAAAAATATCTGGTTCTGGCCTTGGTGATTGTGTTTTGGCATTAGGAGATATTCCAGAAGGTTTTACTGCGATAAAACTCGCCTCAAAAGGTCTCATAGTTCATGACTAATTATATTGAAGCTCTCATCACGAAAGCGATGAAAAACGCTATTATTAATGATAATTACGAAAGCTACGCTCCCAGCAATATCGCTTTATCAAAATATTGGGGCAAACGCGATCAAGGGCTTAATTTGCCTTTCAATAGCTCCCTATCCATTTCACTCAATGAATGGGGCACTCGAACTAAGATTTCTGTCTCACAAGACGGCAAAGATCACATCGCCCTTAATGGAGATGATCTCGATATCAATAATGCTTTTTCACAGAAAATCCTTTCTTTTATCAACCTCTTTCGCCAGCATCATGCCGTACCACTCAAAATTGAGACTTTTAATTCCATTCCTACCGCCGCAGGGCTGGCCTCCTCTGCATCAGGATTTTCTGCCCTCACACAGGCGATTTGCGGATTTTTTACTATCGATGAGACCCTTGGTAAAAACCATATGAGCCTCATTTCACGCATTGGAAGCGGCAGTGCAACGCGCTCTTTTTGGCATGGTTTTGTCAAATGGGATAAAGGGCATAAAGAAGACGGATCCGACAGCTTTGCCCACCCTCTTACAACACGTTGGCCAGAATTTCGCATTGCTATTATTCCCGTTGATGTTGGGCCAAAATCCTTCTCCTCTCGTGATGGTATGAACCATACAGTCACCACAAGCCCGTTGTTTCAATCATGGCCATCACAAGCGGAAATAGATTGCCGTGATATAGAAGAAGCTGTGGTTGATAAAAATTTCAATGCCCTTGGCGCTTTGGCGGAAGCAAATGCTCTTGCGATGCATGCTACCATGCAAGCTGCGAGGCCTGCCCTATGCTATTTGAATGCAATGAGCTGGGGTATCCTCGAGAAGCTCCACAAAGCCCGCTCAGAGGGCCTAGAGGCCTATGCAACGATGGATGCTGGGGCCAACGTAAAATTGATTTTCTTGGAACAATCTTCTGATGATATCTCAGCGCTCTTTAAGAATGCGCAAATTATTAAACCCTTTTAGAGTTAATCAGATCAGCTAAAATAACTTGGCAAATAGCGCTAAAGCCAATACTGACTATATTTCCTGAATATTTTAAGGATTTTATTATGGAAGATTGGCAGAACGGCGGCTTTGGTATTTATATTCACTGGCCCTACTGCCAACATAAATGCCCTTATTGCGATTTCAACTCCCATGTTTCACAAGAAATCGACGAAAAAAGATGGAAGTCTGCTTATATAAGCGAGATACGCAGAATTGCGAATTCCACACAAGATCGCGTTCTCAAAAGTGTCTTTTTTGGGGGCGGTACGCCCTCTTTAATGTCTCCAGATCTCGTCGCCGCAATTATCGATGAAATAAAAGCACATTGGATCTTCGCAAATGATATCGAAATTACTTTAGAGGCTAATCCTACTTCCGTAGAGTCTAGCCGATTTAAAGGATATGCCGATGGAGGGATCAATCGTGTCTCTATGGGTGTTCAGGCGCTAAACGACGCTGATTTGAAAAAATTAGGCCGAATGCATAGCGTCGCAGAAGCGCAAAAAGCATTTGAAGTTGCTCGAAGCAGATTTGATCGTGTCTCATTCGATTTAATCTATGCGAGACAAAATCAATCTTTAGACTCGTGGAAAACTGAGCTTAAAACAGCTATTTCAATGGCTGTGGATCATTTTTCATTATACCAACTTACCATAGAACAAGGAACGGCATTTGGCCGCCTTTACGACAAAGGCCGGCTCACAGGATTGCCAAATGAAGACCTCGCCACAGATATGTTTTTTGCAACACAAGAAATATGCGAACAAGCGGGTCTAAACGCATATGAAGTCTCTAATCATTCGAAATTAGGCTCTGAAAGCCGTCACAATCTAATCTATTGGCGCTATGGAGATTATGCTGGCATCGGCCCAGGGGCACATTCTCGGCTAACCCTTAATGGACAGAAATACGCAATTGATACAGATCTCATGCCTGAGACATGGCTGAATTCCGTAGAAAAGCTTGGGAATGGCGACAGAACAAAAACAAGCTTATCGCCAGAAGAACAAGCAACTGAGTATACAATGATGGGGCTACGCCTCAAAGAAGGCATTAATCTTGATCGTTTAAACAAGCTTGCCCAAACAGAGTATCTCAAAGACTATAGTTATTTAATTTCAGAAGACTTTATTACAGAAAAAAAGGGAAACCTAATTCTCACAGAAAAAGGCTTCCCTTTGTTGAATGCAGTTTTACGCGAAATACTACCGTAAAAAACTTTTTACTTTGATAGAAGCTGACACAGGCGATCAAGCTCTTCCAAATCATCATATTTGATGGTGATTTTGCCCTGTTCAGTCCCTGCTTTATGATCAATTGTGAGCTTCATCCCAAGATTTTCACTCAAATCAATCTCTAATGCACGTGTATCAGAGTCTTTTTCGACTTTCTGACGTGTCGTTTTAGGCTTTGAATCTTTATTCTTTTGAGCCTTCACAAGCGTTTCAACATCGCGCACAGACAAACCGTTATCAATGATCTTGCTTACAATAGAACTCGGGTTTTCAGCCGTAACCAAGGCTCTCGCATGCCCCGCTGATAATTGCCCGTTTACAACGTAATCTTGAACATCATCAGGCAGGTTCAGCAAACGCATAAGATTTGCAATATGGCTTCTGCTTTTCCCAAGGGCTTCAGAAAGCTTTTCTTGCGTGTGGCCGAATTTTTCCATCAACTGCTTATATCCTGCAGCTTCTTCAATGGCGTTTAATTCGGCGCGCTGAATATTTTCAATGATGGCAACTTCGAGAACTTCTGTATCAGAATACTCTCTTAAAATGACCGGTAATTTACTTAACCCAGCTCTTTGGGAAGCTCTCCAGCGGCGTTCACCAGCTACAATTTCATAATGTTCATTATTATCCGGGCTTATCCGAACGATCAAAGGCTGAATAACGCCTTTTTCTTTTATCGATCCCGCTAGATCAGAAAGCGCTTCTTCTTCAAAAGTGCGTCTAGGCTGATTAGGGTTTGGAATGATTTTCTCGATTGCAACATAAAAATCTGGGCTTTTAACAGCCGAAGTTTTTTCTGTTACATCTTCTTGATTAACGTCAGCCATGAGCGCAGATAAGCCGCGCCCCAAGCCTCTTTGTGGCCTATTCTTATTCATCACGCGGCCTCTCTTTTGATCATTTCTTGTGCCAAATCCTTATAAGCACGGCTGCCCGTCGATGTTGGATCATACTCAGTTACAGGCATCGCGTAAGATGGAGCCTCACTAATGCGAACATTTCTTGGTATTATAGTCTTAAACACCAAATCACCGAGGTTTTCTCGCGCATCTGTTTCTACTTGGCGCGCCAAATTATTGCGCTTATCAAACATCGTCAAAACAATTCCTTCAAACGAAAGATTTTTATTTGCCGTTTGACGAAGTTCTTTCACCGTCAGCATCATTTGCGACAAACCTTCGAGAGCGAAAAACTCACTCTGTAAAGGAACAAGAATAGAGTCTGATGCAACCATTGAATTGACCGTCAAAAGATTTAATGAAGGCGGGCAATCGATAAATATATAGTCTAATTCATATTCATTGACTGCTTCGAATTTCAAAATATCTCTGAGAAGAAAAATTCTTTTCTCATTGGAAGCCATTGTGACATCCGCAGAACTCAAATCAACAGTCGCAGGGCAAATATAGACACCTTCTACATTTGTATTTTGAATAATATCGTCTAATCTCGCTTCGCCTAATAGAAGATCATACGTTGTAAATTGACGATCTTGTGGCTCAATACCTAAACCTGTGGATGCATTCCCTTGAGGATCAAAATCTAGTATTAAAATCTTTTTTCCAAGCTCTGCAAAAGCTGCCGCTAAATTTATAGTTGTTGTTGTTTTACCAACCCCACCCTTTTGATTAGCAATAGCAATAATTTTTGCGCCTTTTGGATCTGAATTATGCATTTTTAATATCTCTAATCTTTAGAATAACCGCCTGGGCGTTTGTTTTACTCTGAATAACTTCGTGGTTAAAATGCCATGTTTCCTGCGCTTCTTCCAGCTCCAATTTGTAATTTTCACCTTTTAAAAATAGTGCGGTTCCATTTGGGCTCAGATGCATTTTAGAGAAATTTAAAAGCATATTTAGAGATGCAAGCGCCCTAGACGACAATATATCGCAGCCTTCCATAGGTAAATTTTCAATTCTTTCGGCCTTAACTGAGACATTAAGGTCCAATTCTCTCGAAACTGTGTTTAAAAACGCACATTTCCTTTTATCTGACTCGATAAAAGAAAAATCGAATCCATATCCTTCAAATTTAGAAATAATCGCGCAGACCATCCCCGGAAAGCCGCCGCCACTTCCAATATCAAGCCAAAGCCCTTCATGCGCCTCAGCAATTTCAAAAACTTGAGCAGAATCAACAAAATGCCGCTCCCAACAATCTTCAATTGTACTTTTTGAAACCAAATTAATCTTTGGATTCCATTTTTTTAAGAGTTGCTCATATAATTTAAGCGCTTCTAATGTTTCACGTGAAACATCATTCAAGGAAGTCATGTTCATTTACGAAGCCTTAGCTTGATTTTTTTTAATATTCGCCAAAATAAGCGTGACACAAGCAGGCGTCATGCCTTCAACGCGTTGCGCTTGCGCGATTGTTTGAGGTCTTGTTTTTTCTAACTTCATTTTTAATTCGTTAGAAAGGCCCTTAAGATTAGCATAATCGAAATTCAAAGGAATTTTATATCCCTCTTCCTTCTTCAACGCTGCAACATCTGATTTTTGTCTCTCAATATATGTTGCATAGAGAGCTTCTTTGGAAAGTTGATCTTTTATTGTCGGATCAATTTCTTTCCAGTCTTCATTCAGCTTTTCGATATTGCTAAATGTTACATTTGGAAAGGATAGTATTTGATAACCATCTCTTTTAGATCCATCTTCACTTACTGAGATTCCATTAGAATTTAAGACCTTAGGAGTGAATTTTAGTGATTTTAACGAGCTACGCGCCTTTTCCAGATTTTCAATTTTCTTATTAAATAAAGAATATCTATTTTCTGTAACTAAGCCGAGATCATGCCCTAAATCAGTGAGGCGTTGATCCGCATTATCAGCCCTTAAGGAAAGGCGGAACTCTGCTCTGGAGGTGAACATGCGATATGGCTCAGTCACGCCTCTTGTCACTAAGTCATCAATCATCACGCCAATATAGCTCGTCGAACGGCTAAAGATGATAGGTTCTTGTGCCCTCGCCTTTCTCACAGCGTTCAGACCAGCCACTAAGCCTTGTGCCGCCGCCTCTTCATAGCCCGTTGTCCCGTTGATTTGGCCTGCTAAGAACAGTCCTTTAATGTCTTTTAGCTCCAATGAAAGATGTAAAGATCTTGGATCTACATAATCATACTCAATCGCATAGCCTGGTTGAATGATTTCAACATTCTCTAAGCCATTGATAGATCGGACATATTGTTCTTGAACATCGACAGGCAGAGATGTTGAAATTCCATTCGGATAAATAAGATTATCAGAGAGGCTTTCTGGCTCCAAAAAGATTTGGTGAGACGTCTTATCTGCAAATCGCGTGATTTTATCCTCGATTGAAGGGCAATATCTCGGCCCGACACCTTCGATATGACCGCCATACATAGCTGATTTATCTATATTATTTCGAATAATATCATGCGTTTTTTCATTTGTATGAGTTATACCGCAAACCACCTGCTTTGCAGATGGTTTTGTATTCAAAAATGAGAACATGACTGGATCTTCATCGCCCGGTTGGCGATCGACACCATCCCAGTTGATTGTCTTACTATTCAATCGAGGCGGTGTACCCGTTTTCAGCCTGCCGATAGGTAATTTTAAGTCATATAGGCGCTCAGCGAGCTTAATAGATGGTTTATCCCCCATTCTACCGCCACTATTAACCACATCTCCGATAAAAATGCGGCCATTCAAAAACGTGCCTGTAGAGATAACAACCGATTGTGCGAAAATTTTATCGCCCAAATGAGTTATAACGCCTGAAACTTGATTATTATCAACTATTATATCGTCCGCTTGAGCTTCAATAATTGTTAAATTATCGATATTTGTCAGCTCTTTATACATTTCTTCGCGGTATATTTTTCTATCCGCTTGCGCTCTAGGGCCCTGCACTGCCGGCCCCTTTTTTCGATTCAATAATCGAAATTGAATACCAGCTTTATCCGCTACACGCCCCATGACGCCATCTAAAGCATCAATTTCGCGTACTAAATGCCCTTTTCCAAGGCCCCCAATGGCTGGATTGCACGACATTACGCCAATATCGGCGAGTTTTGATGTCACTAACGCCGTAGTAGCGCCCATTCTTGCCGCCGCAGCCGCAGCTTCGCAGCCGGCATGGCCAGCACCGATTACAATTACATCAAAGTTCGTTTGTTTCACGTGAAACACTCCTCAAATATAACTATTTCCCAATACAAAAACTTGAGAAAATTTCACCAAGGACGTTTTCAATATTTATTCGTCCAACAAGGCCATCAAGCGTGCGTATAGAATTATGTAATTCTTCCGCGGCAAATTCAGCTCGATCAGGACCAAAAGAGATTTCAGACAGAGATTTATTAAGTGAAATCAATGCAGTATTCATTGCATCTTTATGTCTTTGTCGCGTGGCTGTCGAAGAATGAGCCGCCCTTTGCAGTAGATCATTTGAAATATGCTCTATTAAATGATCTAATCCATAGCCTGTTTTACCAGAAATTGACGTTCCTGTCTCGAATTTTTCTTCATCGTCCTTACCAATCAGGAAAACATCCCCCGGCTCGGCTTCTATAGAAAACTGATCGTTTTTATTTTCGGTGATAAAAATTCGAAGATCGGCGTTTTTTGCACGCGATATTGCTCGATCAATACCAATTTTCTCAACAATATCAGTTGTTTCTCTTATTCCTGCTGTATCTAATAGTGTTACAGGAAGCCCTTTAAGATCCATTTTTACTTCAATAACATCGCGCGTTGTGCCAGCTATTTCAGAAGTAATCGCGGCTTCTCGGCCTGCCAGAGTGTTTAAAAGTGTGGATTTCCCAACATTTGGCTTACCGATGATGGCAACTTCAAATCCATCTCTAATGCGCTCAGAAACCTTCGAACCTTCTATTTCTTTAGAAAGGTCAGACATAATTTCATTAATTAAATCAATTACTTCAGGAGATACATCAACAGGGACTTCTTCATCCGCGAAATCGATTGTGGCTTCAATAAGAGCAACGGCACGAAGAAGTTTAGAGCGCCATTTCTCTGTTTTTTCGCCTAAAGCACCGGTAAAAACTCTCAAAGCTTGGCGTCTTTGGGCTTCAGTCTCTGCTTCAATGAGATCTGCAAGGCCCTCGACCTGTGTTAAATCAAGTCTTTCGTTTTCCAGTGCTCGACGCGTAAATTCGCCAGGCTCTGATACGCGCAAACCATCCATATTAGATAGTTCCGCCATAACAGCTTTAACGATGGCAATTGAGCCGTGTAACTGCAGCTCAACACTCTCTTCGCCTGTAAAAGACGCGCCTTTTTCGAAGCAAATAACCAAAGCTTCGTCTAAAACGATACCTTTGGCATCCCTTAAGGTGCGCACTGAAGCAAGGCGCGGTTGCGGAATGTTTTTAGCTAATTTTTCTAGCGCAAGAAATGCAAGAGGTCCGGAAATCCGGACCACTGAAACACCTGCTTTACCTTGAGCAGTCGCTAATGCAAAAATGGTGTCCATTGCATTTAAACCATATATTTTTAAGCATTCATCGAGTCAAAAAACTCGCCGTTAGACTTAGTTTGCTTGAGTTTTGAGATAAGGAATTCAATCGCATCTGTTGTTCCCATTGGGTTCAAAATACGACGAAGAACAAATGTTTTCTGCAGATCTTTCGCATTTACGAGCAGATCTTCCTTACGCGTACCTGATTTCAAGATATCAATCGCTGGGAAGACGCGTTTATCAGCAATTTTACGATCAAGAACGATCTCTGAGTTACCTGTGCCCTTAAACTCTTCAAAAATGACTTCATCCATGCGCGAACCAGTATCAATAAGCGCTGTGGCGATGATTGTGAGTGATCCACCCTCTTCGATGTTACGAGCAGCCCCAAAGAAGCGCTTAGGGCGCTGTAGGGCGTTAGCATCCACACCACCGGTCAATACCTTACCAGAGCTTGGTACAACCGTGTTAAAGGCGCGCCCAAGGCGTGTGATCGAGTCTAAAAGGATCACAACATCGCGTTTATGCTCAACAAGGCGCTTCGCTTTCTCAATCACCATCTCTGAAACGGCAACGTGGCGTGTCGCAGGTTCATCAAATGTTGATGAAACAACTTCGCCCTTCACGTTGCGCTGCATATCCGTGACTTCTTCTGGGCGCTCATCAATGAGGAGCACAATCAAGTAGCATTCTGGATGATTTGCTTCGATTGAATGGGCAATATTTTGTAATAAAACAGTTTTACCAGTACGCGGAGGCGCCACGATAAGAGAACGCTGGCCTTTACCGATCGGTGCAACAAGATCAATAATACGCGAAGAACGGTCTTTGATCGTCGGATCTTCGATTTCCATTTTGAGGCGATCATTTGGATAGAG